>JAFZJK010000044.1 GCA_017553965.1 Lachnospiraceae bacterium
TAAAGTTAACCGTTATTGATACCGCATCATTATTTGCATATAGTGCTGCTCCGTTAAACGGATAATTGATGGTGCCGGCGTACTGGCCGCTCTTAGTCATGGATTCGCATTCATATACAGTTCCCTTTGCAGTAGAGGTGCCAGTACTGGTTCCGCCGTTATTGTTACCGGTATTACCTCCATTACTGCCACCATTGTTATTGCCGTTACCACCATTACTTCCACCGTTACTACCGGTGCCGCTTACATTACCTGCAACAGTTATCTTATTGGCATATACTTCTGCTTTACCGCTGCTCTGGTAACCTTCGATAGTAAGCGATGCCTCATATAGGTTTCCGAGCTCCATACCCAGCTTTTCCCAAGCCTTAAAATGTTCGGTCACAGAGATAGTACCGCCGGTACGCTTGGAAGTTCTTACACTCCAGTACTGATTGAATGTTGTATTTCCGTCTATGGAAGGCTGGTCCACACGAGTGGTAACATATATATCATATGTACCGCCGTCCACTTCTATCTTACCCTTGGATTCACCTCCGGGCGGACGCCAGCTGCCCCAGCTGTCCACGATGTAATATTCGATAAGAGGATTCCTAGACCATCCGTATACACACATATACGAATTACCGTTTGGCTGGTAATCCACACCGTATTCTACGGTTATATCTCCTATCTGATTATATTTCTTTGTGCAGTCAAATTTTATTCCTTCACGGAACAGGGCATTATTGATATCCTGCCACGAGCATTCAAATTTGCCGTCACCGTTTAGGATCATCTGCGTGGTGCCGTAATCCTTCCACAGAGAATATGTGAAAGCTCCGTCTCTGCCTTCCTGCGTATCATATATGGTTGTTGCAGCTTTTACTTCATTATTTCCGACATACGGGAAGCCAAAACATAAAAGCAAAGCCAGCAAAAGAGCGAGCATTCTTCCGGGTTTTCTCATAGCAGTTACCTCCTTTCGAAGTGCCTGTCACTTTACATACTAAATCAATTTACATTTTACCACATAGGCCGTTAAAATGCCACATATTTCTTACTCAGGATATATAAAAAGTACCTGCCGTTTTTGCGACAGGTACTTAACAAAACTTATTTATTTAAGGCTGTTTATAAACTGCTTCTGAGGGCTTCTCTCATCGATCTGCATAAGCTCTATCTTCATGCCGTCGGGATCATGTGTCCAACACTGCCAGTTAAAATCTGCACCCTGCTTGGGAGCATCATCCTGAGGTGCACCGGTCTCCACTATCTTTTTCCAGATCTCATGTATATCATCAACCGCTACGCAGAGATGGAAAAATCCAATATTCTCATCCTTATACGGTATTTCCTTTGTTCCGCCGTAAAACAGCTCTATAAACTGTCCCCCGCCACCGTAAAGATATACGATCCAAGGCTCTCCGTTTTCAGGTCTCGGAATATCAAAAGCACGTTTGAACCCCAGTGTCTTCTCATAAAACGCGATTGTCGTATCCATATCCTTTACATTAAATGCTGCATGTGCAATACCTGTTACCATACCTTTTCTCCTCTCGATTTTGTGTTGATTTGCTTCAGCTCTTAACCTTGACTAACCGTATAAATGAAGCAAGGTCGAAAGCAACTTTCCGATGATTATATGGTAGCATATTACGGTATGTATTATCCATAATTTAAAGCAGTATTATCTTGTTTTTGAATAAAAACGTCCCCATCCATTTAGGACAGAGACGTCTATTATTATTTTGAATTATATTCATTTAGGAAAACGAAAAGCTCCTCCGCAATCAGATCGACTCCGGCGGGATCAAGTTTTCCCGAAGCATTAATGAACTGTTCTTCCTTTAGCTTCTTCTCAAACTCTTCACTATGTTCCTGTAAAAAGCTTTGTATCTCCTGTCTGGACGTGGCAATGCTTTCCTTTACATCGGCTCTTACCTGTCCGTCCTCGGCATAGATGCTTTCGTCGGACATATCTTTGGTGGAGAGCTTATTGGCAGCGTAGCTTATAAGGTAAGGATATACTTCTCCAATCGATATCTTGGCTTTTGCAGGCCTTGTCCTTTCATATATCCTGGTATGCGTAGCAGTACTTAGTTTCCTTCTGCGTCTTCTGTTAAGCAGGAACGAACCCACACTCAGTAAGATCACAAGAAATATCAGTACGAAAATAAGCATAGCATTAAGTTCCATCCGTTATTTCTCCCTCATCTCATATGCCACATCTTCGTCTATCATTTCTATCATGATCTTGGCAAAAGCAGGATCAAACTGGACACCGGCACCCTTCTCTATTTCTGCACGTACTGCAGCCTGGGGCAGAGGGTCACGGTAGCTTCTGCGGCTTGTCATAGCATCATATGCATCGGCTACTGCAATTATCCTGGCCTCTTCAGGAATATCGGCTCCGGTCAGTCCGTCAGGATATCCGCCGCCGCCGAACCTTTCATGATGCCAGCGGGCACCTGTAAACAGCTTCGGAAGCTCTTTTATATTCTTAAGTATCCTGGCTCCCATAACAGGGTGATTCTTTATAAGTGCAAACTCATCATCGGTAAGCTTCGCAGGTTTATTGATGACCGCATCCGGTACACCGATCTTTCCTACGTCATGAAGTATGCCCATGATGTAGATATTGTCCTGATCCGATGAGGAATACCCGTATCTCTTTGCTATTTCCCTGGCGTATCTTGCTACACGGTCTGAATGACCGTTGGTATACGTATCCTTTGCATCTATTGCATCAGCCAAAGACTGTACAACATGCAGGAAAAGGGATTCCATCTCTTTTGTTTTCTTAGCTACTTCCTGCTCTAAGTTAAGCTGAAGCCTGCTAAGCTCTACGGTATGCCTTACACGTAAGATAAGGACGTTAGGCACAAACGGCTTTTTGATAAAGTCCATAGCTCCTAAAGCCAGGCCCTTTGTCTCAGTCTCGTTACTGTCATCTCCTGTTAAGAAAATGATAGGTATCTCTAATGAGCTTTCCTCCTGTGCACGAAGTCTTTCAAGAGTTTCAAAGCCGTCCATCTCAGGCATATTTACATCCAAAAGGATAAGATCGGGCTTATTGTCCTTGATCTTATCGAGCAGTTCCTGCCCGGACTTCATGGCTATAACTTCGATACCGTTTTTCTCCAGGATGAATGAAGCCATCTTCAGATTCAGGAAGTCATCATCCACGATCATAACCCTGATCTTTTCATTCTTGCCGTATTCACTGTCCGTGAAGCTTTCAAAATGGACCTCGTAGGATATGGTTATCTTACTGCCATGTCTCGAGTACCATGTACTCATAATGCTTCCGATAACCTGTTCTATGTACACTTCCTTGATATCGGTAAGAAGTACCATGATCTGGTTTTCCGTAGGTCTGGTAACTATGTCGCTCTTTCTGAGCATATGGATTATGTGGTTAAGGAACTCTTCTTTAAGCTCCTCGAATTCATCATTA
>JAFZJK010000045.1 GCA_017553965.1 Lachnospiraceae bacterium
ACACCATAAAAAAGCATATAGTGACGAATGTTACCGGCTGAGCTGCTGTTTCTTAAGTAAAAACTCACACCCATAACACCTGCAATAGTTCCTAATATAAGCAATGCACAATTATTTACTATCCATATCATGCTGAAAACTCCATAAAAAATATAAATGAAAAGCCTTGAAACACCAACGTTTCAAGGCTTTCTCCGATAATGCACCTTCAGGGGCTCGAACCCTGGACACCCTGATTAAGAGTCAGGTGCTCTACCAACTGAGCTAAAGGTGCGTCTCTTGTTTCTCACAAGCACAAGCGATATTATATACCCGTCTTTTAAAAAAATCAAGTACTTTTTTAAAAAATTTTTTATTTCCGACACAAACATTATTTTCATAAAATATTCTGACAATTTCACAGGCTTCAAAAACAAAAACCCCTTGCCGTAAAAGCAAGGGGCATCATAAATCATATTAAACACTTATATCAATATTACTTCCGACATTAGGATTTACACTGGTCTCCATAAACGTCCTGTTCATCATATCGATCATCGCTGCTCCTGCCTGCTCCTCAGTATCCATCTGCTTTGCTAAGATAGCCATACCTATATCGTTGCGTGTCTTCGCATCTGATAAAGTTACTGTTAGTACACCGCCAACATCCATATGCTTACCTCCTTGTAATCATTCTGCTTTATAAAAATCCAACGCAGCACTCTGTACTCCTGACTCTTGGATTTTAGATTCATAATACTCCTGCATCTCCCTGTTATAGGCTTCTTGTTTAGCATTGCTATATCCCAACCAGTAGAATAACATAAAAGCTGCCACTATAAGAACAGCTATCACCATGGCAATCGCAAACTTACGATTGGATTCATTATTCCCCTGTTGTATAGCTTCTACCCGTCCTTTGTTGTCCATACAAAACCTCCAAAACAACAAATACAAAAACCTGATACTATTACATGTTAATAATATCAGGTTTATAAGCAAAAGTCAAGTCCCCGGTACTTCTGGAATCCTTATCATTAAATAAAAAAGTACATTCCACTCTATGCTATCAAGCAGGTGGAATTTAGTCTTACATAACCCAGTTTCAGCTGCCAGCGACTGCATACTCTTTTTTGACAAATCATTATCAACGGAATGTTAAATTCCGTAAAAAATCGGTTTCTACTATTCAATAACGCTCAAAAATAGGAATTTAGTCTTCAGTACGGAATTTACATTTTCATTCAATCGATATCCTTCAACATACCGTCTAAGCGTATAGTGCTGCTGTTGCATGCAAGCAGAACATCATAGTGCATGCGCTCATCTTTTATCTCGGGGTCAAACAGCTCCCCGTTATCCTTGATTATAATCTCAGGCTTGTCTATAAATCTTAATACACACTCGCCAAGCACTGTCTTTTCCCCGTTCTTTTCCCCCGTTTTTTTACAGATAGTCATGAAAAGCTTTTCGGCTTCCTCTATTTTATCCTCGTCCACGCCATGCAGTTTTAAATTATCACGTATCCAGCAGCAGATTCGTTCATACTCCTTGGGAGTATAATCAAAAGGATTCGTATACACTTTTTCAAAATCGGGATCATCCAGCATATATGGGATCATATCCACTCCCTTTAATATCAGAACAAATCCGTAAAATACCGCAATAGCCAATATCTGCGACAGCATCAGTCCCTTGCCCATAGACACGATGCCACCTTCCAGGCCAAGGGTAAGACATAATAAAATAGGGAACAGAGCAATACGGAAGACGACCATCAGACACGACCACAGCGGTTTTCCCAGATTGCCGTAGTAGTCGCTCAAAAAACCTCCCACAGCTGCCGCGATCACGCCCGCAGAACTGAATCTGATGCATTTTATGAGTTCTGCCTCATACGGACTGTTTTCTACTCCGTAAATACTCAACAATGCGCCGGGGACGATCATAAAGACAAGGGCAACCACCACCCCGCACAAAAGGCACGCAACCAAAGCCTCCGAAAAAAGTGTCTTTATTCCTTCCTTATTTTTTTCTCCCGTATAAATGGCCAGCATGTATTCCGCAGCTTCAGACGGCCCATTGATCATCTCGTATATCTCCATCATTGCGCAGAGCACCGTATTGGCAACAAGATAGTCACTCCCCATGAACTGAAGGATAGCTTTTGTAAATGCTCCGGAAGCTAATGTCAGACACAATCCGGCGGTATTGGCTTTCAATGAGTATTCGATGAATCTGGCTATATCCCTGAATGAAAACCAGAACCTGACCTTTATCGTATTACTTTTTTTGGTGAAGTGTGCGGAAACCACAATCAGATAAAAAACATAGCTAAGCAGTGTGCCAAGCGCAAGTCCTTCCATCCCTATTGATTTTGCCAGTACTATAGACATGACAACATTAATAACGAAAGAACCGAGATAGCCTGCGTAGCAAAGAATATCATCCCCTTCTGATGCTACCATTTCGTCCATGAATGTCGTAAGAGCCATAAACGGCGGCACGAAGATGAAGACATTATAGTATTCCCCGGCAAAGTTCCCTATTACTTCCGTAGAAGTATAAAAATCCAGATAAAGGTCTTTGATCAGCCAGAACACAAAGGATTGCAGCAAACCTAAAGAAAGTGTTACCATAAAACCAAGTGTAAACATCCTGTTTGCTCTGTCATAATTCCGTTCCCCTCTCGCCATGGCACACAGGTTTGAGCAGCCGCTTGTCACTATATTTGAAAGGAAAGCACTTAAGGAGGTCAGTGGAAACAGGATAGATGTGGCTGCCAGCGCATCCGATCCGAGAACATGACCAGAAACCACTCCGTCAACCATGGTAAGCGTAACGGCAAAAACAAATCCGATAGAGTACTCAAGCGCGCGCGTTCGGTATTCCTTCTTTGTATAGGTAGGCTTACGTATTGCGCGGAAACCCCCGGATATGCTGCCGTTTTCCCGGTATTTCTTCCTGAAAAATGTACATGCAGCCATTAAAACAGTCCCTATCAGAGCTACGGAAATACATACCGAGAATGTATTGTCCCTAAGGTCAACCATCTCTCCTAACATATCGCTCCGGGTCCAGTCTTCGGTTAAAAACCCGAATATGGTTATAGCCATAGGTCCAGTCGACAGGAATAAAACGCAAACATTTATCAACACCTGAACAAAATTAAAGATAACGATCTCTCTGACACCGAATCTGTCTTCATCTTTATTAAGTCTTCTGTATACAGCTCCGATAAGAGCTACGGATACTGCCTCAAAAATCGACACAAATATATAGTTAAAGCTGCCGTACGCCAAGAAGTCGGTAACAAGACAATTGAGCAGAGCGGCCACTCCGCCTATAACAGGTCCGAAAATAACGGATCCCACGACTTCGATAGATTCTCCAAGCCAGATAGAGTTATCTTCAGACAGCCATACGACAAGATTATCCAGCAAAAAAGCCGGTATCGCAATTGATAATATCCGTATGAAATTATTAACGAGAGCTTTCCGATTGACTTTTTTCATTTATCCCTACCCTTCCGGCACCTAAACCAGACTGACAAACAAAGCCCCTGTGATCAGCATAAACAAAACCATATACTGATAACGTGTCAATTTCTCTTTCATAAAAATACGTGCGCCTAATATATCCAGTATCGGGAACAGATTCCAAAGTATAACGCTTAACAGTGCATCATCCGATAACGCAAAGACATAGAACAGATCAGCCAACATAGCGAACAACTGACTGATACAGCGATTTTTTTCGATTTTACGAAAAGGATTATATATCTTTTTTTCTTTAACAGAAAGTCCGATCCATATAAAAAAAGGGATACTTCCTTGTAAAAGGGTCGCCAAGGCAATAAACTCCATGGAATCAACCAGCTCATCCCCGATCAGATAACTGGATACCATGGACTCTGAACCGTCCATTAATGCAGATAATATCGCCAATGTAATGCCGAGTACCAGTACGCTCCTTCTCTTTTTCTCATTATGTTCCCCCTCTTCATCATCTTTATGATATGTTTTTATTTGAGGATAGATTATTGTGGCAGCAATTATAAGGACTATACCAATGATCGCATAAGGGGAAAACAATCTTGTGGCAAACGAAGCCTTCCCCGTCACCAGATAAAAGAGTACCAAAAGCAGTATATAAAAAAGACCGTCAAGATTTGCGAAACTATTTCTTACGGAAACCCCGACATACTTGTAAGCCGCTAACGCAAAAACCAGCGTAGCAAAAGACAGAGCAGGTACCAGCACAACGGTCGGTTCCTGTATGATGAGTTCATGAGGCAAAAGAGAGTTATCCTCCAGCCCGAAAAAGAGTACGGCACAAAATGTGATGAAATTATATATTCCATACCACACCAGCGTTTTTAAAACTTCCTCTGTTCTTGAACTTACAGCTTTCTTTTCAAACAGATCCTCCCCACATGCAAAAAAAAGTGATGCAGCTGTAAAAAAATATGCCATAAGCGACCTCTCTTATATGTCTCGGTATAATAAAAACTGATTCCTATACAATGCATTAAATGCCCGAATTAAGATACATAACTGTCTTAAGCACCAAAAGCTGGGTTTTTGCATCGGGAAGCTCCCCGTTCATAGCCATCTCAGCTGCTCTTTTTAACGGCACTCGCTCCGGCTCTATAAACTCATCTTCATCAAGGTCCAGCCTTCCCGACTCTTTATCCACATGACAGAAATAAAGCCTGTCTATCTCGGAGCAGATACCGGGAGTTGGATACATGTTCCCCATAGATACCCAGTCTTTGCCGGTACATCCGGTCTCCTCTTTAAGCTCCCTCTGTGCTGCTACAAAAGGATCCTCCCCCTTTTCCAGCTTGCCTGCAGGAAGCTCGAGCAGTACCTCTTTAAACGGATACCTGAACTGCCTGCCAAACAAGAGCTCATTATCCTTTGTCAGAGCCGCTATACACACTCCGCCCGGATGCTCAACTACTTCCCTGTATCCCGGCTTTCCGTTTGCAAGCTCTATATCATCCACATGTACATGGATAATCTTTCCATCAAAAATCGGATTGATTTTTATCGTTTTTTCATTCAAATCCATCTTAGAACTCACAATTCTTAGGTGTTCTGGGATAAGGTATAACGTCTCTTATATTCTCAACGCCTGTTAAGTACATGATAAGTCTCTCAAATCCCATACCGAAACCGCTGTGAACACATCCGCCGTATCTACGAGTATCCAGATACCAGTCAATACCACTCTTGTCAACACCCATCTCATCCATTCTCTCAAGGAGCTTATCCAGATTCTCCTCACGCTGGCTGCCGCCCATAAGCTCACCTGCCTGAGGTACCAAAAGGTCAACAGCAGCCACAGTAGCATTGTCAGGGTTAACCTTCATATAGTATGCCTTGATCTCCTTTGGCCAGTTAGTAACAAAAACAGGGCCGTTAAAGTAGTCAACCAGGTACTTTTCATGCTCCTTAGCAATATCCTCGCCATAATCAGGCTGGAACTCCCACTTCACATCAGCCTTCTTTAAAAGATCGATGGCATCATGATGGCAGATTCTGGTAAACTTAGCATTGATAATGCCGTTCAGCTTATCCTTAAGTCCCTTAGCCACAAACTTGTCGCAGAAATCAATCTCCTCAGGACACTTCTCACAAACATACTTCACAATAAACTTAAGCATTTCCTCTTCGATATCCATCAGACCTTCAAGATCACAGAAAGCCATCTCGGGTTCGATCATCCAAAACTCATTTGCGTGAGTCTGGGTATTAGAGTTCTCAGTCCTGAAAGTAGGGCCAAATGTATAAATATCACCGAAAGCCATCGCGAAGGTCTCACCCTGAAGCTGGCCTGATCCGGTAATAAATGACTGCTTGCCAAACAGATCCTCTTTGAAATCAACCTTTCCATCCTCGGTCAGAGGCAGATCGTTCATGTTTAAGGTAGTGATTTTAAACATCTGATCCGAACCCTCACAGTCGGCACAGGTGATAAGAGGAGTATGTACATAAAGATATCCTCTGTCCTGGAAATATGTATGGATAGCCATTGCAGCAACGCTTCTTATTCTGAATACTGCGCTGAACAGATTTGTACGTGGACGAAGATGCGCTACAGTACGAAGGAACTCCCTTGTATGACGCTTAGGCTGAATCGGATAACTCTCAGGACAATCCCCAAGAATTTCAACCGACTTAGCTTTAACCTCAAAAGGCTGCTGGTTCTCGGGAGTAAGCACTACCGTACCTACAACCTTTACGCTCATTCCAACCCTTATCTTCGAAATCTCTTCAAAATTCTCTATCCCCTGCTCGTATACAACCTGCAGGTTTTCAAAAAACGAACCGTCATTTATATTCAGGAAGCCAAACTGTGCCTGGGAACGGTTTGTACGAACCCATGCGCATACTATCACATCTTTTGATGCAAATTCCGACGTGTTTCTAAACAATTCTTTGATTTTTGTCCTCATCATAATTAATTACCTCCTGAAAATAAAAAAAAGATAGTACAATAATACCACCTTTTCAATATTTTACAAGTATTTTTTATAAAAAATCCCAAAT
>JAFZJK010000046.1 GCA_017553965.1 Lachnospiraceae bacterium
ACATGTATGATCTTTCCGTCAAAAATCGGATTTACTTTAAGTGTCTTTTCATTTAAATCCATTTTCCATTATCTCCCCGGATACATAATATAATTTTTCGTGTTAAGATCCTTCGCTTTGCTCAGGATGACAATTATTTACATAAAGTAAGGTCGGGTGGAGCATTTTCATGGGATAAAACCATAAGCGTGCAGCGGATATACTTCAGTCAGACGAATATGAAGGCAAGGCAAAAATCAGTTTACCAAGCTGATTTTTGAGCGTAGCCCAAGGTCGTCCGACATCGGGCGGACATCCGATTGTAAGAGGGAGGAACCATCATGCCGTAGGCATGATTTTTAATGTTCCGACCGACCTGCCGCCGACCAAAGGGAGGGGGCGATACACCTCGTCCGCAGCCGTAATATGAATATGACCGTTAGTATATCCCTGCTAAGCGATGTTGTGTTTTATACCGTGAAAATGCTCCACCCGACCGTAAATAGTCAAAAATCCGATCAGAACTCGCAGTTTCTGGGTGTTCTGGGATAAGGGATGACGTCACGGATGTTCTCAACACCTGTTAAGTACATGATAAGACGCTCAAAGCCCATACCGAAACCACTGTGGATACAGCCGCCGTATCTACGGGTATCAAGATACCAGTCGATACCGCTCTTATCAACGCCCATCTCGTCCATTCTCTCTAAGAGCTTGTCGAGATTCTCTTCACGCTGGCTTCCGCCCATAAGCTCACCTGCCTGAGGAACAAGCAGGTCAACAGCTGCAACAGTCTTGTTGTCGGGGTTAACCTTCATGTAGTAAGCCTTGATCTCCTTCGGCCAATCTGTTACAAAAACAGGTCCGTTAAAGTATTCAACTATATACTTCTCATGCTCTTTCGCAATATCCTCGCCATAATCAGGCTGGAATTCCCACTTCACATCAGCCTTCTTTAAAATATCGATAACATCATGATGAGAAATTCTGGTAAACTTTGCATTAACTATGGAATTAAGCTTATCCTTCAATCCCTTTGAAACAAACTTGTCGCAGAACTCAATCTCCTCAGGGCACTTCTCGCATACATAGTTCACGATATATTTGAGCATTTCTTCCTCGATATCCATAAGACCTTCAAGATCACAGAACGCCATCTCGGGCTCGATCATCCAAAACTCGTTTGCATGGGTTTGGGTGTTGGAGTTCTCAGTACGGAATGTAGGTCCAAATGTATAAATATCACTGAAAGCCATAGCAAAAGTCTCGCCATGAAGCTGACCTGAACCGGTGATAAATGCCTGCTTTCCGAACAGATCCTTGTTAAAATCAACCTTACCGTCCTCTGTAAGAGGAAGCTCCTTCATATTTAAAGTAGTTATCTTAAACATCTGATCCGAACCTTCACAGTCAGCACATGTGATAAGAGGAGTATGTACATACACGTAACCTCTCTCCTGGAAATAAGTATGTATTGCCATAGCTGCAACGCTTCTTATACGGAATACTGCACTGAAAAGGTTTGTCCTAGGACGAAGATGTGCCACGGTACGAAGAAATTCTCTGGTATGTCTCTTGGGCTGGATAGGATAGCTCTCAGGACAATCTCCAAGTACTTCAACCTTTGTAGCCTTAACTTCAAAAGGTTGTTGGTTCTCAGGTGTAAGCACTACAGTACCTGTAACCTTAACACTCATACCAACTCTGATCTTAGAAATCTCATCAAAATTCTCTATACCTGCCTCATACACAACCTGCAGATTCTCAAAAAAGGAGCCATCATTCAAATTCAGGAAGCCGAACTGTGCCTGTGCACGATTAGTACGTACCCACGCGCAAACTGTAACGTCTTTTGATGCAAACTCTTCTGTTTTCCTGAACAATTCCTTAATTCTTGTCCTCATAATGGTTCCTCCTGTTGTTATAATTATTCTTTTTTCAAATAATGCACAATTCTATCATTTTTTTAATTATTTTACAAGTATTTTTTTGTATAAAAATGTCGGTCGGAGCACGGCCATGGGATAAAACCTTAAGCTTGCAGTGGATATACTATGGTCGCAGGCACATGTAGGCAAGGCAAAAATCGGTTATCCAAACCGATTTTTGAGCGCAACCTAAGGATGTCCGGCATCAGGCAGACATCCGATTGTCAGCGTCCGCTGCCGAAATGTGCATGGGAACATTATGTATATCCCTGCTAAGTGGTGATGGTTTTATACTATGGCCGTGCTCCGACCGACAATATAAGATAACTAACTTTTATTTGTCCATATGAACATCCACTTGCTGGAAAGGAATACTGATACCGTTCTCATCAAACGCCTTCTTTACACGTTCCATCATATCAAAGTAAACTTCCCAGTAATCGGCTCCTTTAACCCATACCCTGAAGGTATAATCCAAGGAACTGGCTGCTTGTGCGGTAAGCCTTACAAAAGGAGCGGGATCCTTAAGCACCTTCTCATGTGCCTCGGCCACACCCATAAGAACACTCTTAACCTTGTCGATATCATCATGATATCCTGCACTGAACTTGATATCCACACGTCTCTCGGGA
>JAFZJK010000047.1 GCA_017553965.1 Lachnospiraceae bacterium
CGTTCCCACATCGCCACTGATAATCTTTTCAAAAAAATAATCGTCAATACCATAAAATGCTGTAAAATATGTACTCCATTCAGCAACATCATTTGAAAGTAATACCAGTTTGTATTTTTTTCCTACTATTTCTGCAAAATCCTTAAATCCCTTATCCAGAGTCAGGTAGTTTTCAAGGTAATCTTTCATAACTGACTTAGGATCAACATATCCGAGTGCGGTTAGGAACTCATTCGATGATACTTCTCCCACCTGAGCCTTAGAGAACATTTTGTCCTCCCTGAATACTTTTGTTATCTTATCATATTCACTCTGTTCAAAATGCTCATAAGTGTATGGGATAAAATCCCTTGCTCTCCTCGATGATCACCCCATACATATCTATAAGGATATATTTCACATTTTCCATAATCATTCCCCGGTCGGTATATCCGCATTCAAGCTCTTGTTACGATAGTTTAAATTTGTTCTTAATGAATATCCCTGCTTCTCCCAAAAGGCATTAGCAGGATCATTATCCTTGAACACCAACCCAAATATTTTTTGAATGCCCTCCTGTTTCAACGCAGTTTCAGCTTTAGAAACCAAGTTGCCGGCTATCCCCATACGTCTATAATCCGGATGCACGCACATATGATGAACAATAGCCCGACGCCCATCATGTCCGGTAAGTATAACACCTACTATTCGACCATCCGACACAGCAGCAAAACATGTATTGGGATTTCGTTTTAAATACCGTTCTATGCCCTCACGTGAATCATCCACCGGGTTTAAAGCCCTGCGACTCTGTTCTGTAGCGTTCCAAAGATCATATATCGCATCATAGTCTTCTATAGTGATCAGTCTTATTTCTGTTTTCATTTAAAGCTCCTTCTTCAAATACCCACAGGTAAACGGGAAAAAATCAAATTTATGAGTACCCAAATGCGTTGCGCCATTGTCTTCATACCACTTACGAAGCCTTTGGTTTTCTTCAACTATTCCGATATTCATAACTCGGCAGCCCTTACTCTTTGCAACCGAATAGGAATGCTCCAATAACTGCTTTCCTATACCCTTATGACGATACTCCGGTAAAACAGCCAGATTGTTCAGCTCGCACTCGTTATTCTCCATAATTAGCAAGGAGTAATACCCGCATAGTTCACCGTCTTCCTCAAAGACATACATAGGTCTGTGTTCAGTCTCCATCTGCCAAAACAATCGTTCATTTGTTGTAGCATATGCAGTAAACCTCGGAGCATTCTCTTCAGTTATTCCGTATTCATTGGCTACAGTCATAAAACTTTTTTTGATCAGCGTAGCACATACCGGGATTTCATCACGGCGAACTTCTCTTATCATTATCTTCTCTCCTCCAATATACAATAATCATTGGGACGGTTATCCGGTTGAAATTAATCATATAACCGTCCCTTTGATCAAAATAGTTTATACAGAAGCGTCCCCGTCGGCACGCTTGAATACATACCAGCATGGAACTTCGCCGCCGTACAGATAATCGCCGCTCTTCCACTGGATGAAAAGGTAAGTTACACCATCAATCTCTCGGAATATGTACTCGGATGTCGTACTGATCTTGGTATTAACTGCGTATCCATTAACCCAACACCAAACAGGTGCACCGATAATATCGGTCTTTCCACTTGCAAGTGTACCAAATGTATTGGTAAGACTGCCGTCCGGTGAAAATACGGCTTTACGCCAGTACAGCGATTCCGGCGGGAAATTACCCGGCTGACCGGGGATAAATTCCTCGGGATTGCTTAAAAGTCCGCATACTTCCCATGTACCGATCACATTCCGGTCATCAGCCGGAAGGTCCGGAATCTCATCTTTAAATGATATCTCCTTCTTTGTATGAGATTCATGATCTACATTCTCCAGCACCCATACCTCAGGTTTTCCTCCAAGGTAGTAATTATGTGCCTTAAACCAGATAAACAGATACTCCTTACCGTTTATATACCGTACTTTGTATCGGTTTTTATTGCTTCTAGCCGGCCAACTGATACCGTGTGATAACAAATACCCTTTCGTCCACGAAAATACCCAGTATTTTTCGCCGCCGGGCAGGAAATACAGATCTTTTACCAGATTACGCATATCGGGAGTCTTTACACAGTCAGGATTGAACTGCTCCGCATCCGCAACACAGCTTATCAGCTTCCAGCGTCCAACAACAACCGGATCATTTTCAAAAGGAATATCCACATCCTCGCGATACTTCGGATTAAACTCACCCAGCTTAACGACAGGTATTTTAATCTCGTTGGTACCGTCCTTATAGATAAATCGGTACCTGGGACCAACTGTTTGATAATCGTTTTTTGCAAGGAAATTGTTTACGGCATCAAGAGCTTCAGTATAGTTAGCCTTTGTACAGATAAGATTAACCGTTTCATCGTCAAACGATATGGTTCTTATGCTGTACGAAGCACTTGATTGTGTTTTCCCTTTAACCTCTATACCTAGTCCGACATCCATGCATTGCTCGTTATATTCCGTACCGTATTCTATAAACACAGCACGTTCACCTATCTTCTCCGGTCCAATCTCTAAATGCATCTGTTCGAGTATCGTGTCGCACTGATAATAGCCGTTTACGAGCTTTCTGGTATATGCAACGTTAATGGGTTCACTTTTTCTTACTACAATGTTATACATAGACTCACTCTCCTTTAATGATAGATTGAGTTCATGCAGAACATGTATCCTGTTCTCGACAATCAGTTTTTCCGTGCTAAGCTGAAGCTCTTTTTCTGCTAAAAGCTCCTGCATCCCTTTCTGATCCGCACTTAAGAAACGCCGTATCTCCGATAATGTAAAACCGAGTTCCTTCAGCTTAACGATCTTGTAACAGTCGGAAAGCTGCGCCGCACTGTAATAGCGGTAGCCCGTGAAGTTGTCGATATATACCGGAGTAAGTATCCCTTCGCTATCATAGAAGCGAAGCGTCTTAACAGGGATTCTGCACAGGGCAGATAGTTCGCC
>JAFZJK010000048.1 GCA_017553965.1 Lachnospiraceae bacterium
GTATTTAACGAAGAGTTTAATGATACAGTTGCTAAGGATCTTGTAGCTGCCCAGTATCCCGAAGAGCATTCAATGGTACCTGCGGATAAGCAGATAGTACTTACCTTAAGTGTCGGCCCCGAGATGAAGGAGCTTGTGGATGTTAAGGGCCGTGATTCTTATTCGGCTAAGACACTTCTTGAGAATAATGATTACAAGACCGAATTCTTCGAAGAGTTTGATGATGTTGTAGAAGCAGGTTACGTTATAAGGACCGAGCCCGATGCAGGAGAGATGCTTCCCAAGGGCGAGCTTGTAAGAGTATATATAAGCCGCGGACGTGAGATAAAGTATGTTGAGTGTCCCGATATCGTAAGCAGAAAACAGGCAAGAGCAGAGAAGATGCTTACCGGAGCAAACCTTGCTGTCGGTGAGATCAGATATGAAAACAGTGATATTTTTGATGCAGGTCTGGTTATAAGCCAGGATGTTGAAGCAGGTTCACAGGTTGAGGAAGGCAGCGAGATTGGATTCGTAGTAAGCCTCGGACCTGAGATCGTTACAACTCCCGAGCCCACACCCGATCCCGGAATACCTCCGGCCGGCGGTGACAATGAAGATCCCGCAGGTAACGGAGAAGGCGGTTTCCCTGCCGGCTGATAATGTAAGTAAGAGCTGTCGAGTAACTATAGACAGCCCTTTCTTTTAGGAAAGAGAGTCCGATGGTAGGAAAGATAATAAAAGGAGTGGCAGGTACTTATACCGTGGTCGGAGAAGATAACCGTCGGTATGAGTGTAAGGCCAGAGGAATTTTCAGAAAAAACGGTATAACCCCTCTGGTCGGAGATAACGCTGAGTTTGAGATAACCCACGAAGCGGAAAGCGAAGGGAATATCTTAAAGATACTTAAGAGAAAAAACGAGCTGATACGTCCCGCCTGTGCCAATGTCGATCAGGTGCTGGTGGTATTTGCGGCAGCCGATCCGGAGCCGAATTTTAACCTCTTGGACAGGTTCCTTATCATGATGAAGAAGCAGGGCGTGGACACCGTCATCTGCTTTAACAAAAAGGACATAGCGGGCAGTGAAAAGCTTGAGCTTATAGCGCATAACTATGAGGCCAGCGGGCTGTCGATAGTGTATACAAGCGTACTGCACGGTGAAGGTAAAGAAAGGATAGAAGAAATACTTAAGGGTAAGACAACTATCCTGGCAGGTCCTTCCGGTGTCGGAAAGTCCTCCATGATGAATATGCTTTCCGAAGCGACACTTATGGAGGTAGGAGAGCTCAGCGAAAAGATAAAGCGCGGAAAGCAGACTACCAGACATACCGAGCTTATAGAGATCGGAGAGGATACTTTCCTATGTGATTCACCGGGCTTTTCATCCATATATCTTACGGATATCGAGGCTAAGGACTTAAAGGATTATTATCCTGAGTTCGAAAAATATGCGGGAGAGTGCAGGTTTTTAACCTGTAACCATATAAGCGAGCCTGACTGCGCGGTTAAGAATGCGGTTGAACAGGGCGCAATAAGTAAGGGAAGATATGAGAATTACTGTCTTCTCTATAATGAATTAAAGGCTAAGAAGCAATTTTGACAGAAACTGTCGTGCAACATAGCACGGAGACTAAAGAAAGGACAGGATGGATCGATGAACCAGTTGGCACCTTCTATTTTGGCAGCGGATTTTTCCAAGCTGGGAGAGCAGATAAAGGAGGTTGAGAAGGCAGGAGCCCGTTATCTCCATATCGATGTTATGGACGGCACCTTTGTTCCGAGTATATCGTTCGGACTTCCGCTCATTTCTTCCATAAGAAAAAATACGGATCTTATATTTGATGTCCATCTTATGGTGACTGAGCCCGAGAGGTTTGTGGACCAGTTTGCCGATGCGGGTGCAGATATCATCACTGTTCATTATGAGGCTTGCACTCATCTTAACAGGACCTTAAAGCATATTAAGGAGAGGGGTATAAAGGCAGGCGTGGCACTTAACCCTGCGACTATCCCCGATAACTTAAGATACTTATATGATTATATTGACATGATACTTGTTATGTCGGTCAATCCGGGATTTGGCGGCCAGGAGTTTATACCCGAGACACTCGGTAAGCTTAAAGAGGTACGTAAGCTTGTAACTGAAAGCGGACGTAGTATCGATATCGAGGTGGACGGCGGCATAACGCTTGACAATGTTTCCGAGATCCTTAATGCCGGCGCAAATGTCATAGTATCCGGCAGCAGCGTATTTAAGGGAAATATCGCTGAAAATGTAGCAGGCTTTCTTAAGATTATGGGGTAAATGCCTATGAAATTGGATGATATAAAGATAGGTTCTGTCATAGAGATATACATCAGGCGTAACAACTCGGCTTACAAAACAGTGAGCAAGGTTGAGTACACCGATGAAAAGTTTATAGGTGTAACTCCTATCGCCAGTAAGCACGGTCTTTTCCGTTTTCATACGGATGATGAGGTAGATATAGTATACCGTGAGGGCGATAAATACTGGAAATGGGAGAGAGTAAAGACCGGTATTGCCAGACGTAAGGACGGCAGCAGGCTTCATATATTCTCGGCTCCCGTAGGTGCGGTACATTTCAACAGGCGTACTCAGTTCAGATTTGAGATCGGTACCGAGATCAAGATGAAGTACGAACGTTTTAAGAAGGATGAAGAGACCGGTACCGACAAAGAAAAAACACCTTCTCTGGCGCTTGACAACATCCTACTCATGCTTGATGAGCATTATGAGGAAGTGGAGTGCAGGGGATACCTTAAAGACTTAAGTGAAGGCGGAGCCTCGGTCGAGACGGATATTAAGCTGGACAAGGGAGTATTTGTCAGCTTTGAGATTGAATCGGAGTTGGGCCCCGTACAGTTAAGAGGAGTTATAATTAGAGTCAGGGAAGACAAGCACGGTTATTTTGATTATACATACGGAGTTTCATTTGTAGAAACAAGCAAGAATTATATGCAGTATTTTTATCTTCAGCAAAGGAAGCAGCTCTACGAGCAGAGTGAAGCTTCAAAATGATCTCTTTAGATTAGGGAGGCTGTATATGAAGAGTGTAAGAAGAGTATGTGCCATGATCGTACTGCTTGCTGCAGCGGTCACCTGTATTTTCAGTATAGTAGCAAAACCGGTAAGTGCCCAGAATTCTTCCGGTGTTGATTACAGCGAAATGTCCATAGATCCCGTTGCCCGCGGCGATGGCTATTCGGCCGTTCTTTACGATAACAGAAACGGTCTGCCCACTGCCGAGGCCAATGCGATAACCGAGACCGATGAAGGTTTTATATGGATAGGCGGTTACAGCGGACTTGTCAGATATGACGGTAACACCTTTGAAAGAATAGACTCCACATCCGGTATCACCAGCGTAGTGAGTCTTTTTGTGGACTCAAAGGGACGTCTGTGGATAGGTACCAACGATAACGGCGTAGCTGTTATGGAAAGAGGAGAGATCAGACGTTATGATATAGATGAAGGTCTGAGGTCTTCATCTGTGCGCTGTATTGTAGAAGACAGCATGGGTACCATATATATAGCTTCTACTTTGGGTATCAATACCATCGGTTCGGATATGGTACTTAAGCAGTTTGACGGAAAACAGGTAAACAATCAGTACGTAGACGAGCTTAGGATCACCGATAAGGATGTCATATACGGCTTAACACATGACGGAGCCATCTTTATAATTAAGGACGGAGAGGTCACTTCTTTTTACGGCGAAGGTAAACTTGGCGTAGGTGAAGTAAACTGTATACTTCCGGATCCCGATAACGAGGGATACATATATTTGGGAAATTCCGATTCTCAGATATATTATGGCTTGT
This sequence comes from Lachnospiraceae bacterium, assembly GCA_017553965.1. Next base: position 3,824 of record JAFZJK010000048.1, read on the forward strand.
TGGACGGGGAGCTTAAGAATGTTAAGAGGATAACTGCCAAGGACTACAATACTATTTCCTCTACTGATACCGAAAGTCTTAAATCGATAGCGTCGATAGAAAAGTTTGGAGACCAGCTCTGGGTATGTGCGGATAACGGTATAGGTATATATGATGCGGACAGCTTCCATATATTACAGAATATCCCTCTTAATAATTCCATAGAACACATCATGGTCGATTATGAGGGAAATATCTGGTTTACCTCATCAAGACAGGGTATCATGAAGATAGTACCCGACCGTTTTACCAATGTTTTTGACAAATACGGGCTTAACAGTACCGTAGTTAACTCGACATGCATTTACGACGGTATGCTTTTTATAGGAAGCGATACCGGACTTATCATCGTAGACGGCAAGAACGAAGTGAATGAGTATTATGTAACATTCACCAATACAAACGACAGATTCAGGTTTTATCCCAACCTTGTAAATATGCTGGACGGCTGCAGGATCAGATCCATAGTAAAGGATAAGGATAACAGGCTCTGGATATCAACCTACAGTGACCGAGGCCTTATCATGCTGGACAATAAGAAGGTCACCAGATTTGACAAGGACAACGCACTTCCTTCCAATAAGGTAAGGACCGTATATGTCTGTCAGGACGGCACGGCTATGGTTGCGTGCAGCGGCGGTCTTGTACTGATAAAAGACGGTGTTGTGGCACAGAAATTCGATTCGGCATCGGGTATCAACAATCTGGATGTACTTTCCGTTGTCGAGGGTTACAACGATGATATGATCCTGGGTACCGACGGAAACGGTATATATATAATAAAAGGTCAGAATGTAACTAATCTCGGTAAAAAGGACGGCCTTGATTCCGAGGTAATAATGAGGATTAAAAGGGACGATGAAAGAAAGATATTATGGATCGTCACCAGTAACTCCATCGCATACATGACCGAGGATTACAAGATAACGACAATAAAGAAGTTCCCTTACTCGAACAACTTCGATATGTATGAGAATGACCAGAGAGAGATGTGGATTCTTTCAAGTAACGGTATCTATGTTGCAAATGTCGATGATCTTTTAGACAATGGAGATATCAATCCGGTATTCTTCAGCATGGATAACGGACTTCCCTGCATAACAACAGCTAATTCCTACAGTGCTCTGGCAGAGGACGGTACACTGTATATAGCGGGAACCACGGGTGTAGCCAGCGTAAACATAAAGGAAGCCATGATCGATGTTGACAATATCAAAATGTCGGTTCCTTATGTTGAAGCGGACGGAGAGTATATATATCCCGATGAAAAGGGAGTTTTCAAAATATCTTCAAGCGTTCAAAAAGTAACGATATATGCATATGTTTACACATACGCATTGATCAACCCCAAGGTTACATACTGGCTGGACGGTTTTGAAAAGGAATTCATTACGGTCAACAGAAAGGATATGGAGCCGGTAGTATATACTAACCTCGACGGCGGCACATATCATTTTATGATGATCCTTCAGGACGCTTTGGGACGAGGCGACAAAAAGCTGGATGTTACCATCGTCAAGGAAAAGAATTTCTTTGAGCAGTCCTGGTTCAGACTTGCACTGGTAATCGGCATTATTTCGCTCATAGCGGGCACTATAGCTTATATAGTACATAAAAAGACGGCAGCCCTCATGAAAAAGAATGAACAGAACAGACAGTTCATTAATGAGATGACCGAGGCATTTGCGAAGACGATCGATATGAAGGACAAGTATACAAACGGTCATTCGCAGCGTGTGGCTGAGTATACGGCTATGCTTACCAAAGAGCTCGGATATGATGAGGAAACTGTTGAAAAGTACAGAAATATCGCGCTTTTGCATGATATAGGAAAGATATCCATTCCTCCTGAAGTATTAAATAAAGAAGGAAAGCTTACAGATCAGGAGTTTAACATCATCAAATCACATTCGGCACAGGGCTATAAAGTACTTAAGGACATAAGCCTTATGCGTGAGCTTGCGATCGGCGCCGGACAGCATCATGAAAGACCAGACGGCAAGGGTTATCCCAAGGGACTTAAGGGTGACCAGATAGAGAGAGTGGCTCAGATCATAGCTGTAGCCGATACCTTTGATGCCATGTATTCAGACAGGCCTTACCGTAAGCGTATGAATTTTGAAAAGGCTGTTTCCATCATCAAGGAAGTAGCAGGCACACAGCTTGCCGAGGATGTAGTAGAAGCATTCTTAAGAATAGTGGATAGAGGCGGCCTTAGAGCTGAGGACGATCACGGCGGCGGAAGCACGGAGGATATTGATAACATCCACAAGCAGCAGAATAGGGATGCAAAAAAAACACAAAAAGAAATAACTGTTTAAGGAGACTAAAGGGTAATGAAATTAGGTATCGTAGGTTTGCCTAATGTAGGCAAGAGCACATTGTTCAATTCGCTGACAAAAGCGGGAGCTGAGTCTGCAAACTATCCGTTCTGTACCATCAATCCCAATGTGGGCGTGGTAGCAGTACCGGATGAAAGACTTGATGTACTGACGGATATGTATAAGTCGGAATCAAAGGTTCCTGCTGTTATAGAGTTCGTGGATATAGCCGGACTCGTTAAGGGAGCTTCAAAGGGTGAAGGTCTCGGTAACCAGTTCCTTTCACATATCCGTGAAGTGGATGCGATAGTACATGTGGTAAGATGCTTTGAGGATACCAATATAGTCCATGTTGACGGAAGTGTAGATCCCGCAAGAGATATTGAGACCATCAACTTAGAGCTTATCTTTGCAGACCTTGAGGTAATAGAAAAAAGGATCGCCAAGGGTGTAAAGGGAGCTGCGAACAATAAGACACTCGCAAAGGAAGTAGACTTATTAAAGAGACTTAAGGAAATGCTCGAGGCAGGAAAGCTCGCCAAGACATTTACCACCGATGATGAGGAAGAACAGGCAATGTTTGATTCCTTTGACCTGCTTACCTCAAAGCCTGTTATCTTTGCAGCAAATGTAAAAGAGGATGACCTGGCAGATGACGGTGCATCCAATCCTCATGTTCAGGCAGTAAGAAAGTTTGCCGAAGCTGACGGTGACGGAGCATTTGTAGTCTGCGCAGAGATAGAGCAGGAGCTTTCGGAGCTTGACGACGAAGAAAAGAAAGCATTCTTAGAGGATCTCGGTGTAAAAAAGTCCGGCTTAGAGAAGCTGATAGTAGCCTGCTACGACCTGCTTGGTCTTATGAGCTTTCTTACCGCAGGACCCAAGGAGACCAGAGCCTGGACCATAAAGAAGGGCACAAAGGCACCTCAGGCAGCAGGAAAGATCCATTCCGATTTTGAACGCGGCTTCATCAGAGCCGAAGTTGTAAACTACGATAATCTCGTAGCCTGCGGCGGATACAACGGTGCCAAGGACAAAGGTCTTGTCCGTTCCGAAGGTAAGGAATATGTAGTACAGGATGGCGACGTAATTTTATTCCGTTTTAATGTTTAAGAAACAGTATTACTGAACACAATAATAATTATTTATAATCAATTATGATGTAGTAAGTCGGTCGGAGCACCGCCATAGGATAAAACCTTAAGCGTGCAGCGGATATACTAAGGGCACATATGCTTGTAGGCGAGGCAAAAATCGGTTAACCAAACCGATTTTTGAGCGAAGCCTAAGTGCGTCCGGTATCAAGCGGACGCACGGTTGCGAGCGTCCGAAGCCGGAATGCAGATGGGGACGTTAAGTATATCCCTGCTAAGCGGTGATGGTTTTAGACTATGGCGGTGCTCCGACCGACGGAATAGAAATAAGGACGGAGGAAAAACATCATGAGCTGGTGGGGGAATGAGACCTCAGTCAGGTTTCCGAACATTGGTATAGAGTTCAATGATCTTCCGAGAGGCTTTGCCATAGGAAGTTTCAAAATTGCATTTTACGGTATCCTGGTGGCGGCAGGAATGCTTCTCGGTATAGCTATATCCAGATGGAAGGCTAGAAAGACCGGTCAGGATCAGGATATATATCTTGATTTTGCACTCTGGGCTATCCCGTTTTCAGTGTTAGGTGCCAGATTATATTATGTGATCTTTGAGTGGGATCAGTTTAGCGGATTCGTAGATTTCTTCAATTTAAGAAAAGGCGGACTGGCTATATACGGCGGCGTAATAGTTGCTGTGCTTTCCGTTATTGTATATTCAAGGATCAAAAAGCTTAAGCTGGGTCTAATGGCTGATACAGGTATCATAGGTCTGATACTCGGTCAGGCTATAGGACGCTGGGGTAACTTCTTTAACAGGGAAGTGTTTGGTAAGTTCACAGATTCTGCATTCGCTATGCAGATAGATATTACCGACAAGAACTTAAGCAGTATATACAATCCTGCAGTAATGTCCGAGAGTACACTCCGTACTATGTACGAGGGTAAGGAGACCGTACTTAACAATATTATTGAAATAAGAAACAATATCATGGTGCTGTCTGACGGCAGGCAGTTCATACAGGTACATCCTACATTCCTCTATGAGTTTGTATGGAACCTTTTGGTACTCGGCATGCTGCTTTTTGCATGGCCCAGAAAGAAGTTCAACGGTGAGATACTCTTACTGTATTTTGCAGGATACGGTCTCGGCAGATTCTTTATTGAAGGTATCAGAACAGACCAGCTCTATATCTGGGGTACCGGACTTGCGGTTTCGCAGGTGCTTTCCGCAGTACTGTTTATTGTAGCTGTGATACTTATCATAGTATTCAGGACAAAAGCTGTCCGCTCAGGTGAGACTGTGTCACTTTTGCTCGAGAATGCAGCAAAGGTAACTGTTAAGGCCGATGAGGCTGAAGCAGCAGAAGAGAACTTTGGAGCAGCTAAGGACAGTGACGGTCCCAAGGTTAAGGATGCGGTTGTAAATGATGCCAAATATAAGGATCTGAAAGTAAAAGATATTGATGATCTGTAATCTGATTCAGTGGATTTTGCTTTATTTCGGCAAACAAAAGTAGAAATTTGATTGCCGGGACAGATAAATAAGCAGATATTTGTGACTTAGTGGGGAAAAATCCCAAATTACATAAAATGTATAAAAAAACAGGTTTGGAAACAAACTTGTTTTTTTATGCATTTTTTTTGTGTTTTTTGAAATAATTGTGGAGAACATACATTCGCATACAACATATAGATATTGCACAAAAACGTATGTAAAAAATTTAAAAAAATATGAATTTTTACTCAAAAAAGTATTGATTTTCTAGAAGTTATGTTATATGATTATGGTGTCCGGTGGTGAAAAGTGGTGTAAAGTGGAACGAAGTGGAGGTGATGACAATGTTCATGGGTGAATTTGACCACACTATAGACGTGAAGAACAGAGTCATCGTTCCTGCAAAGTTTCGTGATGAACTTGGAGAGAAGTTTGTTGTATCAGCCGGACTTGACGGATGTCTGTACCTCACCAAGAAAGAGGACTGGGAGGAGTTCGCAGGTCGTCTTGCAGGGCTTCCCATGACAAAGGAGTCAAGACAGCTCGTTAGATTCTTTATGAAGAACGCACAGGAGTGCGAGCCGGATAAACAGGGAAGAATAGTTATTCCCCAGGGCTTAAAGGAATTGGCCGGACTTGAAAAGGATATAGTCATGATCGGTTCGGTAAGCAAGGTTGAGATCTGGAGCAAGGAGAAGCTTGACAGCCAGTCCGGTGATGAGAACATGGAGGATATCGTAGAGAAACTTTCTACAGAGTACGGACTTAAGTTCTGATGAGGTTGGTTATGAGTGAGGAGATACAGTTTAATCACCGGTCGGTCCTTCTTGATGAAACTCTTGAGGGTCTGAACATAAGACCAAACGGAATATATGTGGACGGTACACTCGGAGGAGCCGGGCATTCATCGGAGCTCCTGAAAAGAGAAGCCACTGCAAAGCTCATAGGTATCGATCAGGATCCCGATGCCATAAAAGCCGCATCGAAAAGACTTGAGCCGTTCGGCGACAGAGTAACGATAGTAAAAAGCAACTACGAAAACATAGGACGCATATTAAAGGAAAGAAACATAGATAAGGTGGACGGCATACTCCTTGACTTGGGAGTTTCCTCCTACCAGCTGGATACTCCGGAGCGCGGGTTCTCCTATATGAGCGATGCACCGCTTGACATGAGGATGGATACCGAATCGGAGAGGACGGCATCGGACATAGTAAACGGCTACAGCGAAAATGAACTTTTCCGGATAATAAGAGATTACGGAGAAGACAGATTCGCAAAAAACATTGCAAAACACATAGTTGCCGCAAGAGCGACTAAAAAGATAGAGACAACGTTTGAGCTCAATGACATAATAAGAGCTTCGATACCCGCCAAGGTGCGGGAGACAGGAGGACACCCGTCCAAAAGAACATTCCAGGCTATAAGGATAGAGCTTAACAGAGAGCTTGAAGTTCTCGAAGAAAGCATACAGGGCATGATAGACCTCTTAAATGACAAAGGCCGGCTCTGCATCATAACGTTCCACTCCTTAGAAGACAGGATAGTAAAAAAAGCTTTCAACACAGCTGAAAACCCGTGTATATGTCCTCCGGGATTTCCGGTATGTGTATGTGGCAGGAAGTCAAAAGGCAAGCACATAACAAAAAAGGCCATCACTCCGTCAGATGTCGAGATGAATGACAATCCGAGGAGTAAAAGCAGCAAGCTCAGGATATTCGAGCGTTGCATATAATACGCTGACAAGCGGGAAGGGAAAGCGCAAAAGGCGCAGGAGAAAGAATGGCAGACGTTAAGAAAAACAAATTCACGTATGACAGAAACTACTACGAAAACATGTCAAAGCATGTGTCGGGTACTGCTGCCAAGGCTTTGGATGCTCTTGAATATGAAGAGGATTTCTTTGAGGACGGAGAAATCTTTGACGAGGAGTACTCGGAGTATGATTTTGAGACTTCCCCCAAGAAAAAAGAACCCGTAAGACCCGCCATCCAGGTTACCCCCGGAAGGCATAAAAAAGAAAAAGTCAAAGTCAGATATAAATTCAATATCGTAACACTTATGATGATCGTTGTATCGATCGTTGCACTTGTTGCAGCAAGCTACAGATACATCGAAGTAAGAGCTGACATCATACAGGCAAACAAGAAGATCTCGGCAGCACAGAACGAGCTTAAGGATATCCAGAACAAGAACAATGCTCTTATGGGAAAGCTCGATGTGGAAATGGACAGAAATTACATCTATGCTGTAGCGGTAGAAAAACTCGGCATGAGATATCCGAAGGAGAATGATATCGTATATTACGAAAAGTCAGATGAGGGATATGTTAGACAGTATCATGATATCCCCGAAATAAAGTAAATATTGTTGCAACACTAATGACTCTGGGTGAGGGAATGCAATGTTTCCTTCACCCATTATAGCGTTTTATTTGGGATAAAGACAGGAGCGTATCAATGGCAAGGAGAAAGAGGACTAGAAGATTTAACGATATAATGAAGCTCAGTCTTTATTTTGTTTTTCTGGGCATAATAGCCATCTGCGTATTCCTGATCGGACGTATGGTATGGATCAACAACAATAACGGCGACGAATACGCCAGGAAGGTACTTTCACAGCAGGCATACGCAAGCCAGACTCTGGTAGCCGAGCGAGGTATGATAACCGACAGAAACGGCATAACTCTTGCAAGAAGCGAAAAGACATACAATGTCATAATCGACCCCGATGTTATACTTAGCCATGATTATTACATGGAGCCCACACTGCTTGCTATGGAACAGTGCTTAGGATATGACCGTGATACAATGACCAAGCTCATAAACGACAACTCCAAGAGCAGATATCTTGTATACGAAAAGAACATTGAATACACAAAGGTTTCCGATTTTAACAGTTATAAATCAAAGCATAAATTTGTTGTAGGTGTATGGTTTGAAGAGGAGTACACAAGAGTTTATCCGTATGGAAACTTTGCCTCACACGTGATCGGCTTTGCCACCAGAGACGGCGGTAACTACGGCTTAGAGCAGTATTACGACGGAATCTTAAGCGGTACGGAGGGCTTGGAGTACGGTTATTACGATCCCGAGCTTAACAGACAGAAAACAACAAAGGATGCCGAGAACGGTTATACACTTGAGACAACACTTGACTTTAACATCCAGACAGTCATCCAGAAGAAGATAGAGAAGTTCCGTGAGGAGATCGGCTGCAACAATATCGGTGTCATCGTAATGAATCCGAATAACGGTGAGATATACGGCATGGCATCGAATTACGAGTACGACCTTAACAATCCCCGTTCATTAGAGGGCCTGTTTACAGAAGAAGAGCTTGAGAACATGACACCCGAGCAGAAGACAAACGAGCTCTATAAAATGTGGAGAAACTTCTGTATATCGGATACATACGAGCCCGGTTCCACATTTAAGACTATAACGGTTGCATCCGCACTTGAAGAAAATGCGGTTAAGACCTCGGATCATTTCACCTGCCTCGGATATTCCGAGAAAGGCGGATGGAGGATCGGCTGTAACAAAAAGAGCGGTCACGGAAACCTGACCTTGGCAGAGTCACTTATGAAGTCATGTAACTGCGCATTGATGGAAATAGTTGAAAAGCTCGGAGCGGATGCTTTCTACAGATACCAGAGAATGTTCGGTTTCGGAGAGAGGACAGGCATAGATTTAACAGGTGAAGCAACGGGTATCCTGATACCGAGAAATAAGCTTAATGTAACAGAGCTTGCGACCAGCAGCTTCGGTACCACATTTAACGTAACGATGATACAGATAGCAGCAGCCTATGCATCGATCCTTAACGGAGGCACATATTATACACCTCACGTAGTAAAAGAGATAAAGACAGCCGACGGCGTTACCTTAAAGAAGGATGACAACGTACCGGTAAGAAATACGGTAAGTAAGACAACATCTGAATTCATACATGAAGCATTGTACATGACCGTTGAATCTGGTACCGCTACACCTGCAAAGGTAAAGGGTTATCTGGTAGGCGGAAAGACAGGTACCGCACAGAAGAGACCGAGAACAGAAAAGAAATACGTAGTATCGTTCGTAGGCTTTGCACCTGCGGATAATCCCCAGGTTATGACTTATGTCGTAATGGATGAGATACATGACGAGAGCATCGCAGGAAGCAGCAGTTCGGCAACCAGGATGACTTCCGAAATATTAAATGATATACTTCCTTATCTTGGGCTTTATCCCGAAGGCGAGATCAACTATGTTGTAGATCTCGACCTGCTTCAGGATCCCGATATCGATATAGGAGACGAGATCAATGACGATGTTCTTCCTGAAGGTATAGATCAGGAAGTTGAAATGTAATGTAACTAAAAATCTTATATAACGGAGGCAGTTATGGATTTCAAAGGTAAAAAGGTATTGATCATCGGTGCGGGAAAGAGCGGTTTGGCCGCAGCAAACCTGCTTAGCACAGAACAGGCAGATATCATCCTGTATGATGACAAGAAACTTAACGAGGAAGAGGTCAGAGGAAAACTCTCCAAGGACTTTAACGGCAGGATCATCTCGGAAAAGCTTTCCGACGAGGATTGTCCGAACCCGGATTACCTTATCTTAAGCCCCGGAGTACCGATCGATTCTCCTATGGTACTTAAATACAAGGAAAAAGGCGCATGTATAATCGGTGAAGTAGAGCTTGCATATTATTACACAAAGGGCAAGATCGTAGCGGTTACCGGTACAAACGGCAAGACCACCACAACGGCTCTAACCGGCGCACTGATGAAAAAGAAATACGACAATACTTTGGTAGGCGGAAATATCGGTATACCTTACACAGAGATATGTTTAAAGAGCTCGGATGACGGTGTGACCGTAGCCGAGATGAGCAGCTTCCAGCTTGATACGACAGTAACTTTCCATCCTTACATAAGTATGATACTTAACATCACGCCCGATCATCTCGACAGGCATCATA
>JAFZJK010000049.1 GCA_017553965.1 Lachnospiraceae bacterium
CAGGCTTATTTTGTTTTTGTCATGGAGCACCCCGTCCCTCATCAGTTCCTTGATGCTCTCGGTCTCTCCCGGCGGCTCTTTAAGCATTATGATAAGCCCCAAGAGGAGAAATATCAGGAACAGCCAGACCACTATAAAGACTGTCCTGCGCTTTGATATTTTCTTCATCTTCTCGCCTTCTTTTCACCGTTTTCCTTTATAAAAAGGCAGGTTAAAAAAACCTGCCTGTAATTATACACCTATTTGCAAAATATATCTACTATTTTTTATGTAATTCCGGATGCTCTTTTATTCTGTGTTTTACAGCACACAACCCTTTTGTAATATGACGTTTGCATACTGACTGGTCTCCGATGTAGCTATGACGCAGTAAGCCTTCTTTGCTTCCTCGTAGAATGCGAAACGCTCGAGCTTCTGGATGACTTTAGTCCCGCGGGGTTCTTCCTTTTTTATCATCTTTTCATAGGTTTTCCAGATAGATACATCGGCATTGTCACCGGGTACTCTTTCCATAAGACTTACGGGCTTTTCTACATACTGATCAAGAGGAAATACCTGCAGGATCGCCTCAAGTATCTCGGGCACACCGTGTCCGTCCATCCTTAGTACTATACCGTTCTTTCCCATGGTCTCGGCAGGGAAGTTTCCGTCTGCTATAACTATTGTATCACTGTGTCCCATCTCGCATAATATCTTTAAAAGCTCGGGTGAGAGCATGGGTGAGATTCCTTTTAACATATAAGCCTCCTATAACTATGTTACTATTCACAGGTTGGATAAAACACTCAAAGCATATTGTCTATGAACGGCATTGGTTTCAAACCTTCAAATCCGTAAAACTTTACAGCGTTTTCACCTAAGAATTTTGCTTTATCTTCATCGGTTAGTTTAGTGCTATCCAGGATAAATCTTACCGCACTCTTATATGTGATGTCGGTCATGGTCCTGGGGTAGTCGCTGCCCCACATAAGTTTGTCGATACCGCAGATACTCTTTGCTTCAAGTATGGCATCTATCGCCGAAGGATACGGGTAAAACTCCTTATGGAAAAGCCATGTAAGTCCGCCGCTCTCGATATATACATTCTTGTTTTTCGCAAGCTCTATCTGCTTCTGCCAGCCGGGAGTGGTCACCATACCGAAATGCCCTATGGCGATCCTTAGATTCTGACACTCATCTACTACCTTCTGCAGGCTTTCTACCTGCTCATCCCCGTCTGCCATATCGATCGAGATGTACTTTCCTGCTGCTTCAACCTTTTTAAATATATCCAGATGTGCCATCAGGTCCTTATTTTTCAACCTGCATGCACAGATCTTTACACCGTCGAACTTATCTAAGTATTTGTTGATAGCACCTAAATCTGTTTTCTCATATGTTTCATCACTGTTACGAACTTCCGAACCGATTTTCTTACGATCTTCTATATAGCCTTCATCCTCGTAAAGAGCTGTGATCCTGAACCTGTCCGGATATTTTTCTTTTACTTTTAAGAGGTATTCATCCTGATTGCCGTCCAGATACTCCTGCGTCACCGCACACGCATTGACACATGCATAATCCATATTTGCTATCAGACGTTCGGCTGTGTTCCTGTTATCCTCCATATACGGAGGCATCATCTGGTGTACTCCGCCTAAAAAGGTACTTTTACCGTTACCAAGTCCTTTTACCGGAAGGCTATTCACACACCCGTCCTGTTTCTCCCACAGATGTAAGTGCGCATCTACTATCACGAAATCCGACATAATATTTCCTCTATGTTTTTGACCAGTTCCTCATATGCTTTAAGCATACCGTCATTTTCAGCCTCTAAAAGTGCCGTATTCCCTTCTTTAGCGGCATATTCCAGAGTCTTTGCTTTCTCCGACAGTTCAAGAGCACCTATAGTCTTTGACGTACTCTTTAACGCATGTACCCTTATCTCATAGTTCTTTAAGTCCTTGTTTCGATAAGCTTCCATTAAAGCATTCTTTGACTTTTCAAATGCATTTGAAAAGTCACGTACTATCTCAAGATAAAACTCTTTATCATTAGTAGCATATCCAAGTCCCTGCTTTACGTTAAGACCTGCTTTTTCAAGATCCCATACGTTTGCCTGTCCGCTCTCTTTCTTTTCGACAGGCTTCTTACGCGCGGCCGGTGCCTCTTTTATTCTATCTGCAGGAAGCCATTTATGGAAAATAGTAGTAAGAGCCGATACGTCGATGGGTTTCGTCAGATAGTCGGAAAAACCGCTGTTAATGTACATATCCCTGGCTCCCGATATAGCGTTTGCGGTAAGTGCTATGTAAGGTATATTCCCGACTTTGTCCGGATGCTCGGTCTTAAGCTTTTCAAGTACGGTGATACCGTCCATCTCAGGCATCTGGTGATCGAGGAATACAATATCATAATCATTCTTTTCGATCATCTCTATGGCTGCAGGTCCGCTGTCAGCAGTGTCTATGCTCATCTGAGACTGTTTCAGCAAGCCCTTAAATACCAACAGATTCATCGGGACATCGTCAACTGCAAGCACACGCACTCCCGGTGCGGTAAAATCTTCACGGAATACGTTAATGTCGTTCTCCGACATTAACCCTTCAAAGTCTATCTCACCTGCGGGAGTAGGATCTATCACTTTCTGTTCAAGCAGGAAGCTGAATGCCGAGCCCTTTCCGACCGTACTTTCTACTTCCAGCTTGCTGTTCATGAGATTTAAGAATTTAACCGTGATAGGGATTCCCAGACCGGTACCCTCGATCGCATGTGTTTTCTCTTCAACCCTTGAAAACTCTGAGAAAAGCTTCTCTATGTTTTCTTTTTTGATACCCATGCCGGTATCCTTTACTTCAAAGTGCAGATAAGCTTTGTCTTCTTTTATCTCCTTTAATTTTATCGTTAACAGGACTTCTCCTTTTTTAGTGTATTTAACTGCGTTGGTAAGCAGGTTCATGAGTATCTGTCCTATCCTTACCACATCTCCCGACATTCTCTTCGGTATCTTACTGTCTACATTCAGCTTAAGCTCCAGTCCCTTTTCATCGACACGGGGCTTGATCATGCTCACCAGATCCTTAGTCACATACACGGAATCGTACTCACCGTTGATGATCTCCATTTTCCCGGCTTCAACCTTTGAAAGATCAAG
>JAFZJK010000050.1 GCA_017553965.1 Lachnospiraceae bacterium
GCCCCTGTCACCCTTACCGACTATCCTCACGTTTGTGGTATGGCACTGGTGAGGCATAACTATATTTTCACCGTTAAAGCCTGCCGCCTCCGAAAACAGCCTGATGTTTTCTCTTACATCAGCTTCTTCATCCCCCCTGGTAAAGCTCATGTTCATAGTGGAAAAAATACCTTTGCTTACCCCGCCCAGCCTGGTTGAAAAACCGCATTTTAGCCAAGGGATGTTTTCTAAGCTTTTAAATGTAATATAAGGCACTTTATCTATATTATTTAAAATTGTATGTTCATTAAGTATTTTTTCTATGATATTTCACCTCTTAATTTCAAGAACTACATAACTGCATCAAAAGCGTTTTTTATCACATTTATCTCTTTTCCCAGGATAGATACGACATCAAACCTTACCGGATAGTCCTCAGGTATGCCGTACCTTGTCATATAAAATATGGCACTTCTGGTTATTTTTCTTGCCTTTCGTGTATCAACAGCTTCCTCAGGGAATCCGTTTTCAGCATTCTCCCTGTATTTAACTTCTATAAAGCAGAGATACCCGTCATCTTCCGCCACTATATCGATCTCTCCTGCCTTACAGTAAAAGTTTTTCTGTATAATCCTGTACCCGGAGTTTTCAAGATAAGCCGAAGCCGCTTTTTCCTTATCAAACCCAACCTGTCTTTTGTTCAAATACTTCTCCTTTATACGATTGACCAGATATTTACCTATTACCGGTCGTACTGATATTTCCGGTTCTTTATCACAGATCCATCTTCTGCTTGATCGCATCAACCTTATCAACAAACATAAGCACTTCTACTACCGCCTCGTAGAGCTCCGGAGGTATGTAGTCTCCAAAGTCAAGTCTGGACAGCGTTTCCGCAAGCTTAGAATCATGATGCAGAGGAACATTTGATTTTTTAGCTTCTTCTATGATCTTTTCAGCCAGATATCCTTTACCTGTGGCTATGATCTTCGGCGCCTGATCTCCGGGCTCAAAACCGAGTGCCACGGCTGTTTTAACCTTTTTAACCATTACGTTCCTCCTTTTTTTAAAATCTTTTATTCATTCATTGATAAGCTTGCACTCTGTCAGCTTTCCTTCAACATCTGACTTATAGATGGACGAATGTCCTTCTGTGTATCGGTGTCATGCCTAATTCTCTGATAGCTGCCATATGGGCTGCTGTTCCGTAACCCTTATTGGAAGTAAAATCATAACCGGGATAGATCTTATCATATTCTGTCATCATCCTGTCTCTGGTTACCTTCGCTATGATACTGGCAGCAGCAATCGAGATACTCTTTGCATCCCCCTTAATTATTCCCACCTGTCTGATATCAACGTCCGGAATATGCTCAGCATCTACAAGTAAGATGTCCGGTGTAAACATCTCTCCGGTTTTGGGATTCTTAAGGTTTTTGATAGCCTTTCTCATTGCACTGTGAGTAGCTCTTTTTATATTTATCTCATCTATTACTTCATTGGTTTCCATGCCGAGTCCGACAGCGACAGCCTTATCCATTATGATATCATAAAGCTCTTCTCTCTTTTTTTCGGACAGTTTTTTTGAATCATTAAGATACAGTATTTCCTCGTCCTTCGGTAATATTACAGCTCCTGCTACAACAGGACCCGCAAAAGGTCCGCGTCCGACTTCGTCTATACCGCAGATGTACTCACACTCAGCATATTTATATTCGAATTCCTTCATGCCCTCTATGCGGGCACGTTCTTTTTCCAGTTTAGCCAGAGCTTTTTGTTCTTTTTCTTCGGCCTTAGTCATTTATCTGCCGGTCCTTTCATGTAAACTTTGATAAAGATGTATGTTAAATGCTTAATCTTCCGGAGGAACTTCCAGAGTTATCCTTCCGAGCTTTAATGATCTGAAATCATCTATCAATAGTTTTGATGCCTTTTCCAGATCGATCTCTGCACCCTTTTTTAGGCATCCTCTTTTTTGTCCGATTGATTCCAGGATTTTTACTTCTTCATCATTTGAATTCTCCGATCCGCCACCATCAGATGTGTCAATTAGATCCGTTCCCGATGAAACATCTATATCGTATCTTTCCTTTAATACGGCCGGGTAATCTTTTACCAGTATCTTGATCAGCTCCATTGCCATATCTTCAGGATATAAAATGTCGTCATTGATCGAACCGATAAATGCGATGTGAAGTCCGGTTTTCTGGTCCTCAAACTTAGGCCAAAGGATACCTGGTGTATCAAGGAGTTCTACATTCTTATTGATCCTTATCCACTGTTTACCAATGGTCACTCCCGGTTTGTTCCCTGTTTTCGTGCAGGCTTTTCCCGCAAACGAATTGATAAAAGTGGATTTACCAGAGTTGGGTATACCTGCTATCATAGCTCTCAGAGGTCTTTGAAGTATTCCTTTTTTTCTGTCACGCTCTATCTTTTCCTGACAGGCTTTCTGTATAACCTCGGTAGTCGCTTTTACACCTGCCCCCGTCTTTGAATTGACTATACTTACAAAGAAACCCTTGTTCTCATAGTATTTTTTCCAAGCAGCAGTTTTACTTTCGTCCGCCATATCGGATTTATTTAGCAGAAGCACCCTATACTTACCCTTAGCCAAGTCATCTATATCCGGATTTTTACTGCTGGCAGGTATCCTGGCATCAAGTATCTCAACCACTACATCGATCAGCTTTATACTCTCCTGCATCATCCTTTTGGCTTTGGCCATATGTCCCGGATACCAGTTTATGGTCTTATTTTCGTATCCTTTAATATTATCTGTTTTTGACATGATCCTTTTCTCCGGTGTTTTCACCTAATTGCAGTATTTATCTCTTTTATTCATTCAGTATTACAAGTTCTTTTTCTATTTTCTGAAGCTGTTCCTTACATTTTGCAGCAAGTATAGTCCCTTCCTTATAAAGCTCTATAGACTCATTTAAGGCTATATCATTATCGGAAAGCCTGTTGTTTATTTCCTCAAGACGGTCAAGTGCCTCGTCAACATTAAAAGCTTCCTCTTTGTCTTTTTTTATGTTTTTCTTTTCTTCGCTCATATATTCACTTTATCCGTATTGATATAACACGGACATTCCTTTCTGTAAATCATCACTTAACCACAGCGGATATCTTGCCATCATGCATACGGATGCTAAGATCATCGCCTTTTTCAACATCCTGTACACTTTTAACCGGCTTATCATCCTTTGTGATATATCCGAAACCACCCACCAGCTTAGCCGTAGGTGACAGACCGTTAAGTTCCGTAAGCAGCAGCTCAAGTCTATGATTATACCTGTCATAGATAAGCTTCATATTATGTTCTATCTTTTCTCGATAATCATCAGGAAGATCTTTATATTGCTGATATATCAGTTTTATTTTTCCGTTTAAGTTTTCCGAAAGCATCTGAATGCTGTCAGAATAAGCTTTATATATGCTTTTTATATTTATATCTATCAGCTCCGAGAGATGCTTTAACCTTTCAGTCTTCTCTTTTGTACGGTTCTGCGGACTGTTTTTCATAAGTACAGCCAGCCTGTTTTCTGTCAAAAGCAGCCTGTTTTTTATGATCGAAGCCATGGCATCATATATAGATTTTCTTAAGATCTCGATCCTTTTTATATCAGCCATTACATCAGGTATCGTTTCTTCAGCTGCCTCAGAAGGTGTAGCAACACGCTTATCCGCTACATAATCTATCAGTGTCCAGTGTCCTTCATGTCCTACAGCAGACACTATAGGAGTCCTGGCTTCAAAAACCGCCCTGACTATCGCCTCATCATTATATACATTAAGCTCTTCGTCGGAACCGCCGCCACGTCCGACTATTATCGAGTCCAGCCCCATTTCGTCCAGCTTCTTTATGCCCTGTACTATAGTGCTTACGGCATTTACTCCCTGCACATTTACATGGAAAAGTACAAGCTGCACATACGGATTACGTTTTCCTGCCACTTTACAGATATCCTTGATCGCCTGTCCGTTTTTTGATGTTATAATACCTACCTGTTCCGGATGTCCGGGTATCTTCTTTTTATGTATCAGGTCAAATAAACCCTCAGCCTGGAGACGTGCTTTTAACTTGATCAAAGCCAGATTGCTCTCGCCTTCCCCGATATTTTCTATCTCTCTTACAATAAGCTGGGTCTGTCCGAACTTTTCAAAAAACTCAAGTCTGCCGGCTATCGCTACATACTGTCCTTTTTCAAGTTCAAACTTTAATGCCTGTTCCGCTACCGAGTCCCAGAGTCTGCACGGAAGAAGCGAGTTTTCATCTTTAATGTCAAAATAATAATGATTACCCTTTTTCCCGCTGAAATTGGTTACTTCTCCTTTTACGAGGATATCGTAAAAGTCGGGAACATGGGCATATTTGTCTGCGATCAGACGGTTTACTTCCGATACAGTCTTATATTTTTCGTATCCGTCCGCATTTTTTTCGTTTGATATTTTACCGCTATTGGTGTTTTCTTTGGTATCAGCCGTTTCCGTCTGTTTAGGAGTATACCAGCGCTTAAGTTCTTCCGGTAACGCATCTCCTATATAATACCATGTTCTTTTTGCTGCATCCCACCTGGCTCCATGAGCTTTGGCAAGATCTTTTTCATTAAAACTGACCGAAAGCTTATATATTCCCATAGTACTTCCTATTATTCTTTTTTGTTCAGACCACCGATAACTGCCAATCCGTCAAGCCTGATCCAGGCTTTCCCGATTATGCTTTCTCTGGACACATTACCCATACCAGTGTATCGGCTGTCAACACAGTCATTTCTGTTATCACCGAGTACGAAAAACTCGTCATCATCCAGATATATTGGATCCTCTGCCAGTCCGTAAACCTGCATCGGTTCCACAGTATTTTGCTCTTCTAAAAGTTTATCGTTTATATATACACAGCCGTCCTTAATCTGGACTTTTTCCCCGGGAAGTCCGATGACACGTCGTATTCCGTAGTAATCATGCTCTTTACCCGAAATGACAAATACTATAACGTCAAATCTTTCCGGATCATCACTTCTGTAACTCAGCCGGTTAACCAGTACCTTGTCTCCGTCAGCAAGTGCCGGTTCCATGGAATTACCTGTCATATTTGTTTTTTCTATACAATAAGTGGTTATAGCCCATGCAGCAAATACCGTAGCTCCAAGGACGATTATCCACAGCAGAACCTTAAAGGAAATGCGAAATATTTTATCCCTCAACTCGCGTCTGTCGTAGTCAAGGTTATAATTAGGTTCGAAACTCACAATATACTCCTTTGTCATACAGATTACTATTTTACGTCAAAAACCGATGTCCGGTCCAGCACATAGTAAATCAGAATAAGTATAGCAAAAACCATGGCTTTAGTCAATTTTTTTAAGCGTATTCTATATAAAACTATAAAAAAATAAAAAAAAGGTTTTGTTTTTGAGATTTTTGTGTTATAATACGTTTTAGTGGTTTTTTTGAAGGTATTTAAAATATATTAGGAGGGTTTATCTTATGACTTTTGAAGAACTGGTGAAGTATGCCAGAGATAACGAATGTTCCGATATCCATATTACGGTTGGTACCAATCTTGCCATCAGACGTTTCGGAACTCTTATGATTTTGGACGATGTACCTACAGCCGATGAGTCCAGAGAGATGATCTATTCCATCCTTGATGAAGAACAGCGTAAGTATGTTAGCTCAGGCAAGGACCTTGATGTCGGTGTTATGCTTCCCGGCGGAAACAGAATCCGTGCCAACATCTATCATCAGAGAAATAACCTGGCAGCCAGCATCCGTCTTTTCCAGAACAGGATTCCCACTTTCGAAGAACTTGGTCTTCCTTATGCAGTAAAAGATCTGGCTAATACTCCCAGAGGTCTTATCCTTGTTACCGGACCTACCGGTAGCGGTAAGTCCACCACCCTTGCTTCTATCGTTGAATATATCAATACTAATACAGCACGTCACATCATGACCATTGAGGATCCTATCGAGTACGTTTACCCTCATAACAAGGCTATGATCCATCAGCGTGAAGTTGGTAAAGACGTTGAGTCATTCTCAGTAGCTCTTCGTTCTGCCCTCCGTGAGGACCCTGATATCATCCTCGTTGGTGAAATGCGTGACTTCGAGACTATATCCGCTGCTATCACCGCAGCAGAGACCGGTCACTTGGTTCTTTCAACACTGCATACCACTTCAGCAGCTCAGACCGTTGAACGTATCATCGATGCCTGCCCTCTTGAAGGCCAGAATCAGATCCGTGCTCAGTTTGCTAACGTTATCCGTGGTGTATTCACACAGAACCTGCTTCCTCGTGCTGACGGCACCGGTCGTGTACTTGCTACCGAGGTTCTTATTGCTACCACAGGTATTGCAAACCTTATTCGTGAATCAAAGACCATCCAGATTCCTTCCATGATCCAGTCAGGTAAGTCTCTGGGCATGCATACCATGAACGATGACCTTGCTAACCTCGTTCATTATGGTATCGTAACAAGATCTGAGGCTCTTAAAGTTTCATCAGATCCCGCTACACTTCAGAAGATGATCGTTAATGCTATGTAATATGCAGCATACGAAGTGTGCTGCAGTCGGTCTGCGCGACGCCTGGCGCAGTTTAATCAAAGAAAACCTGTAACGTAAGTGGAAGGTTTTCTTCATTTACGGCGACATACGAGCAAAGCGAGTATGTTGGAATGTTAAGTCTGCGTGACGCAAAATTAAGCGCTGTGGTTTTCCACAGCGCTTTTTTAAGATTCTTCGCTTCGCTCAGAATGACATATTTTTCACTTTTCCGGTCTGGTATTTTGTCATCCTGAGCGAATGCGAAGGATCTTTCTCTTACAGTTTACATTTTTTAAGAAATTCTTTCAGCTCATCCAGTCTCTCAGTCATCACTTTGCGGCCGATGTTGTATACTCTCTTTAATTCTTCAGGGTCTCTTATGATACCACTTATATTAAGAGCCTCCGGCGGCCTGATCACAAATGCGTTTCCTGCCGCTTCCTGGCGTGATACATAGAGCGTTTCGGCATTATACTTCACATGTCTGTCTGCCATTGCCCCTACCAGATTCGGATACTTTCTGTATTTAAGTTTTATAAGCTTCATATGCTTATTCTTTTCTTTTACAAATCCGAGCGGTTGGGTAAGGATAACAACGTTTTTAATGTATCCCATTTTTTCAAAGCCTCTTAACGGTATTGAATCTGCTATACCGCCGTCTAAGAGCTTTGTCCCGTCCACTTCCACTATCTTTGATACCAAAGGCATTGATGCAGATGCACGTATTAATTCTATATCCTCAGCATCCCCTGATTCAAGCTTATAATACACTTCACAGCCCTTTTCAATATCTGTAGCTACAATATAGAACTCCATAGGGTTTTCAGAAAAGGTTTTGGTATCGAATACATCCAGTTCGTTCGGAAGCTTCTTATAGCAGAATTCATTACTGAAAAGATTGCCTTCTTTTAAGAAATTTCTGAAACTGCAGTATCTTTTATCCTTGCAGTACTTAACATTGTATCTTAATGCCCTGCCTATCTGCTTGGACTTGTAATTGCAGCCGAATGTGGCTCCCGCAGACACACCGATCGCACCGTCGTATTCTATTCCGTTTTCCATCATTACATCCGTTACTCCGGCTGTAAACATGCCGCGCATAGAACCGCCTTCCATAACAAGGCCGATTTTCGTTTTATTTGCCATATTATTTTCCCATCCTCTTTTTATCCTGAACAGGCTATAAGATTCTTCGCTTCGCTCAGAATGACAATCTATGTGACAACTGGGACTGTCCCCATTGTCAAAAAATAAGCGCGGATGTCATGCACCCGCGCCTATACATTAGCGTAACCGGTATAAGATTAACGGATAACTTCCTTAACCTTAGCAGCCTTACCTGTTCTCTGGCGAAGGTAGTTAAGCTTTGCACGTCTTACCTTACCATGTCTAACAACCTCGATCTTTACAACAATGGGTGAATGTAAAGGCCAGGTCTTCTCTACGCCTACGCCGTTAGAAATTTTCCTGACAGTGAAGTTTTCTCTTGCACCGCCGTTCTGTCTCTTGGTTACTACGCCCTCGAAGATCTGCTGTCTTTCGCGGTTACCTTCTTTAACGAGTGCATGTACCTTAACGGTGTCGCCAACTCTGAATTCGGTGATTTCGCTTTTAAGCTGAGCAGCTTCAATGTTTTTGATAATATCGTTCATTTTGAACCTCCTGATATTTTGATGTTCTTACTACTTCGTGCAAAAAAGATTTTCATCTCACCCATTGATTTCAAACTTAGTACAGCGGAACACCAATTATTCACAAGTAATACTTATACCATACGATTCAAAATAATGCAAGTAGTTTTTTCTGGTTTTTTAATCTGTCATATCAACCCGCATCCGGAAGAGTCAGTTCTGCTGTTTTTTCTATAGTCATCCCGGTTATTACATATCCGTATGATGAAGCCTTGTTCTTTTCTACATTATATGTAACTCTGAAATTAGACTTTTTTCCTTTGTAATATTCATTTATTCCCCAATAACCGCAGAAGACATCTTTGATCACGTCATACCCTTTATCAGTCTTTTTATATGTCATTTTAACGGTTACATAATCTGTTTCGGTTTCGCCTTCCCATATATATACTTCAGGATTACCGTCAGCATTCAGATACGCAGTAATAAAACCAATGGCATCTTCGGCGCTTCCTTTGGGCAGGTTCTTATAAGTGACGTTCTTTCCAAACATTTTTTTAGCCATCTTCTTTATCTTTTTGGAAGATACGCTGTATAATGCTTCAAATCCCCATTCACCAAATTGGGACTCATATTTTAAGGGACAGTTAAGTGCTGCAGCCTTAGCCATAACAGTTTTATTGAGGGTAACTTCTCTTACTTCGTCCACTTCTATATCATTAAAAACAAGAAGATCGTACTCAAAACTGCTCATACACTCAACCAGGCTCTTAAGCTTTTTCTTACCGGATGCTGCCTGCACATTTTGAGGTACGGCAAAAGTACATAATATACCGGCAATAAGTAACAACGCAAGTACTCTTAAAGTATTCTTTTTCATATCGTCACTCCTTTTCATCTGTAGTTATATAGAACAAATACCTTCTTCCCGATCCATAATGATCCGCTAAAAAACATTTTAATTTATAATGGTTTATTTTTCAAGTCCCTGTAAAAACTTTTTATCCTTCTTATCAAGCTCCACCTTTTCGAACAGATCGGGTCTTCTGTCTTTGGTCCTCATCAGAGACTGCTCACGTCTCCATTGCTTTATATTGGCATGATGTCCTGACAGAAGTACATCCGGCACTCTAATACCCATAAATTCTTCGGGTCTGGTATACTGCGGGTATTCCAGTGTATTTCCTTCGAAACTTTCATCCGAAGCCGACTCGTCATTGCTGAGGACTCCGGGCACCAAACGTGCCACCGCATCCATTATGCATATAGCTGGAAGCTCTCCGCCGGTGAGGACAAAATCACCTAAAGATATATAGTCATCCGCCTCCAGTTCCAATGCTCTTTCATCTATACCCTCATAGTGTCCGCAGAGGAATATCAGGTTTTCTTCTTTAGAAAGCTCCTTTGCCACTTCCTGAGTAAAGGGACGTCCGATAGGACTCAGGTATATGAGACGGGTTCTTTTATGTTCCGCACAATTATCAGTTTCACTAGCATTTACATTATAACCGCTTGAAACACAATCAGGATCAACCAGCTCTCTTGCGGCCTCACATGCCTTATAGACGGGACCTGCCTGCATTACCATGCCGGCTCCGCCGCCGTAAGGATAGTCATCTACACGGTTATGCTTATTTTCCGCATAGTCACGGATATCTATAACATCAAGGCTGATGAGTCCTTTTTCCAAAGCTCTTCCCATGATGCTCGTATTCATGATGGTCTCGACCATCTCTTTAAACAAAGTAAGTACCACAAAATGCATAATGATTACCCCTTATTTACAGTCCCGGAAGAAGATGTACTTTTATAACCTTTTTCTCTATATCAGTTTCAAGGATACAGTCTTTGATAGCAGGGATAAGTATTTCCTTCCCATCTGTTTTTTCAACTTCATAAACATCATTTGCCGCCGTAGTGATAACATCTTTAAGTACTCCGAGCTTTTCTCCTGATTCCAAGATGATATCACAGCCTATCAGGTCACAGATGAAATATTCATCCTCTCCTAACGGCACTGCGTCTTTTCTATCTATAAGAATATCACAATTCCTTAATTTTTCCATCTCATTTCGGTCATCCATATTTTGAAACTTTAAGATGACCATATTTTTAAAGAACTTAACACCCGCAATTTCACGCTCAAGCAGTTCTTTTTTAGTATCTATATATACGGTTTTTAAATCCAAAAACCTTTTTGCATCATCGGTTGTGGGGAATACATTTACCTCACCGTGTACTCCGTGTGGTGAAGTTATAACTCCCACTCTAAGCATGTCATTAAGATTTTCTCCTGCCATGGATATTCCTTTCACAAACATTCTTTACTATCCACCTCATCAGTCTGCTTACGCAGACAGCTTGTCTTCGCCAGACGGGCATCCCTCGCCGGGACGGCATCAAGCCACTACGTGGCTCGATCTGTCGCACCACTACGTGGATGCAATCTGTCCCCTCAAGGGGAAGCCATTTCAAGGCAGACAACTAACAATAATCCCCCCTGCATGCAGGGGGGATCGGGATCAGACAATATCTACTACAACTTTTCGGTCATCCTTTGCGGCAGCGGCAGCACGTACCACTGTACGTATGGATTTCGCGATACGTCCCTGCTTTCCAATGACCTTTCCCATATCTTCAGGTGCAACCTTAAGCTCTACCGTGATCTGTTCATCAGTCTCGGTCTCGGTCACTTCTACCTGGTCAGGATGATCAACAAGTGATGTAGCTATGATTCGAACTAATTCCTTCATTGCTTACCACCTCACTTATTTTACGATGCCGGCTTTTTTGAAAAGCTTACCAACGATATCGGTAGGCTGTGCGCCATTGCTTAACCACTGCTTAGCTGCTTCCTCATCGATCTTGAAAGCTGCAGGCTCCTGGTTGGGATCATATGTTCCAAGCTCAGCTATGAACTTACCATCTCTGGGTGATCTTTCATCTGCAACGATTACACGGTAAAAAGGTGTCTTCTTAGCACCCATTCTTCTTAATCTGATCTTTACTGCCATTTTATATTCACCTCCTATTTTATTTTTCTATTTATACCAAACGAAATCCATTGTTATGATATCCTGTATTTAAGGACTTATGCACCGGATCCCGAACAGCACTAAAACATTTTGTTCTTACCGAAGAAAGGCATCTTGAAACCTTTCTTTCCGGGCTTCATGGCACCCGAGAACTGCTTCATGACCTTCTTGGTCTCGTTAAACTGCTTGATAAATCTGTTGACATCGGCTATGTCAACACCGCTTCCCTTTGCTATCCTGTTTTTCCGTGAAGGATTAAGCAGATCGGGATTGGCACGTTCCGCCTTTGTCATGGAACCGATGATGGTCTCAGCCTGCTTTAAAGCAGCTTCTCCGCCACTCATATCAGCATCCTTGACATTTCCCATATTCATTCCCATGCCGGGAAGCATCTCAAGTATCTTACCTAAACCGCCCATCTTTTTCATAGATGCTATCTGGTCTAAGTAATCATTAAAATCAAACTCGGCTTTTCTGAGCTTCTTTTCGAGTTCCTTGGTCTTCTGCTCATCGAACTCAGCTTCCGCTTTATCGATAAGAGTCAGGATATCGCCCATGCCGAGTATACGTGACGCCATTCTGTCCGGATAAAACTGCTCAACATCCGTGAGCTTTTCACCGGTACCTATGTAAAGAATGGGCTTTCCCGTAACATGCTTGATTGAAAGAGCAGCTCCGCCTCTTGTATCGCCGTCAAGCTTGGTAAGGATAACACCTGTTATCTCAAGCTTGGAATTAAAGGTCTCGGCTACATTTACCGCATCCTGACCGGTCATGGCGTCAACGGTGAGCACCGTATGATCGATGTTAACCTCTTCCTTAACTCTGATCAGCTCTTCCATCATCTCCTCATCTATATGGAGACGACCTGCGGTATCTATGATAACTACGTTTTCGTTATTGCTCTTTGCATGCTCTAAAGCAGCTTTTACGATGTTAACAGGCGCATGGCTTGTACCCATCTCGAAGAAGTCAACGCCAACCTTGCCCGCATTGATCCTTAACTGATCTATAGCTGCAGGTCTGTAAATATCACAGGCTACAAGTAAAGGCTTTCTGCCCTTAGACTTAAACTTACCTGCAAGCTTGGCTGCCATAGTGGTCTTACCTGCACCTTGAAGACCGCACATCATGATCGTGGTGATCTCATTACCGGGCTTAAGCTCGATCTCAGTGGTCTCACTGCCCATCAGTGCAGTAAGCTCTTCGTTAACTATCTTTATAACCATCTGTCCCGGTGTCAGTGAATTAAGTACATCCTGACCTACGGCACGTTCGGTTACTGTATTTATAAAGCTTTTTACTACCTTGAAGCTAAC
>JAFZJK010000051.1 GCA_017553965.1 Lachnospiraceae bacterium
CCCCCCATTTTATGAAACCTGTGCTTTTTTCTTAGTCCTGTTTCTTAAAACCGGTTTTCTCTTAAGACCGTCCGGAAGATATACAAGCTGCGGTTTTTCGTTACCTAAAGCTGCTTCTTTGGTAATAATGCATTTCTGTACCGTCATGTTGGACGGAACCTCATACATAACATCCATCATTATGCCTTCGCATATCGATCTTAAGCCTCTGGCTCCGGTTTTTCTTTCAAAGGATTTCTTTGCTATGATCTTCAGAGCTTCAGGCTCAAACTCGAGCTCTACGCCGTCCAGCTCAAAAAGCTTCGCGTACTGCTTGGTAAGAGCATTCTTGGGTTTCTCCAAAATATCGACCAATGCTTTTTCATCAAGCATATCAAGTGCGGCTACTACCGGCACACGGCCTATAAACTCAGGGATCAGACCGAACTTAATAAGATCCTCGGGAAGAACCTGTCTGAAAAGCTTTCCGATATCCAGATTCAGCTCGTCTCTTATTTCGGCATTGAAGCCCAACGACTTCTTTCCTATTCTTGATTCAACTATTTTCTCCAGGCCGTCAAAAGCTCCGCCGCAGATAAACAGTATATTGGTGGTATCTATCTTTATAAGCTCCTGATGAGGATGCTTTCTGCCGCCCTGAGGTGGTACGGAAGCTATGGTGCCTTCCAGAATCTTAAGAAGTGCCTGCTGAACGCCTTCGCCCGAAACATCACGGGTTATGGAAACATTCTCGGATTTCTTGGTGATCTTATCTATCTCGTCAATATATACGATACCGTATTCTGCACGCTCTATATCAAAATCTGCTGCCTGGATAAGTTTAAGCAGGATATTTTCAACATCCTCACCGACATATCCGGCCTCGGTAAGAGTCGTTGCATCCGCAATGGCAAACGGCACATTCAAAATCTTTGCAAGTGTCTGTGCAAGATAAGTTTTTCCGGAACCGGTAGAACCCATCATAAGGATATTGCTCTTTTGAAGCTCCACATCACCTTCATCGGTTGAAAGTATTCTCTTATAATGGTTATACACAGCTACAGAAAGAATTTTCTTTGCATCTTCCTGCCCAATAACATAATCATCCAGAAAGGTCTTGATCTCAGCAGGTTTAAGCAGATTAATGTCCTTGCTCTGGGCTTTAGATCTGCTGTCCTCATAATCATCATCATAAAACTCTTCTTCAAGGATATCTGCGCAGATGCCTACGCATTCATCGCAGATATATACCCCGTCGGGACCCGAAAAAAGCTTTCTGGCCTGATCTTCTCTTTTACCGCAGAAGGAACAGCTTATCTGGCTGATCCATCTGTTATCATTAGTCTTGTTAGCCAATTCTTGACTCCATTCCGAATAAAATATTACCTGTGCTCTATAACTTTATCAATGATACCGTATGCAAGAGCTTCCTCTGCAGACATGTAGTTATCTCTGTCGGTATCCTTTTCGATAACTTCGATGGGCTTTCCTGTATTTGCAGCGAGCATCTCGTTTAACTTTTTCTTTGTCTTTAAGATGTTCTCAGCCACTATCTGGATCTCGGTAGCCTGACCACGTGCACCGCCTGAAGGCTGGTGGATCATGATCTCAGCATTGGGAAGTGCCATACGCTTGCCCTTTGTACCGCCTGCAAGAAGAAATGCACCCATGCTGGCTGCAAGGCCTACGCAGATGGTTGATACATCGCATTTGATATACTGCATTGTATCATAGATAGCGAAACCGGATGTAACCGATCCGCCGGGGCTGTTAATATAGAAATTGATATCCTTATTAGGATCTTCTGACTCAAGGAACAGCATCTGTGCTACAACAAGTGAAGCTGTAACGTCATTAACCTCTTCCGATAAGAAGATGATCCTGTCCTTTAACAGTCTGGAATAAATATCATACGAACGCTCACCGCGGCTCGTCTGTTCTATTACATAAGGGACTAAACTCATATAAACCTCCAATAAAACGCTACTAACGCAGCATTCGACAATGATTACTTCTCAACAGCTGCCTCGCGGATAAGATCTGCTGCCTTACCTACTGCGATATTACGCTTCATGTTCTCAAGCTCCTTACCTACGATGAGCTCCTTGATCTTATCCTTTTCCATCTTGTACTGCTCAGCCATGGTAGTGAATTCCTGATCTACTTCCTCATCACTGATCTCAATCTTTTCAGCCTCAACGATAGCTTCAAGAACAAGTCTGGCCTGAACACGCTTTAAAGCCTGAGGCTTTGTCTGATCAACAAACTGCTGAGCGGTCATTCCGCTGTACTTTAAGTACTGCTCGAAAGGCATACCCTGGTACTGGATCCTCTGTGCGAAATCCTCTACCATATTACGAGCCTCATTCTCTACCATTGCATCGGGGATATCCATTTCTGATGTCTCGATAACCTTAGCGAGTACTTCGTCTTCCTTAGCCTGCTTTAATTCCTTTTCCTTGCTCTCTAACAGCTTCTTCTTAATATCCTCTTTGAACTCAGCAAGAGTATCAAACTCAGAGATCTCCTGTGCAAACTCATCATCAGCCTCAGGAAGCTCCTTACGTGTGATGGCATTGATCTTGCACTTGAATACTGCTGCCTTACCCTTTAAGTTCTCTGCATGGTACTCTGCAGGGAAAGTAACATTGATCTCTTTCTCATCACCGATATTCATGCCGATGAGCTGCTCTTCAAAGTTATCAATGAATGTGTGTGAACCGATAACAAGTTCTGCATTCTCAGCCTTACCACCTTCGAAAGGAACACCGTCAACACTGCCTTCATAGTCAAGCTTGATGATATCCTTATCAGCAACGGGCTGATCCTCTATAGTGATGCTTCTTGCATTCTGGTCTCTGAACTTCTCGATCTCAGCATCGATCTCGGCATCTGTAACCTCTGCCTCGTGCTTTTCAACCTCTACGCCCTTGTAGGTACCGAGCTTAACTTCAGGCTTTACTGCTACAACTGCTGTGTAGATGAATTCTGAACCTTTCTCAATCTTAACTAAGTCGATCTCTGGACGGGAAAC
>JAFZJK010000052.1 GCA_017553965.1 Lachnospiraceae bacterium
ATAAAGACAAGATATACGCGAAAGCTTTGATAAAGACCATTCCTGAGTTACAATGGATTAATCATTACGATTATGAGGAATAAAAGTTTGGACGGTTCTGTTACAATGGGACTGTCCTTTTTTATATCTTACAAAAGGGTAAATAAGGATAAATAACACTTAAAAAGGTTGACAAGTGCGGATGGATGTGTTAAACTATTATTACAATAGTTCGGAGGTACAAGCCTATGACCAGAGAAGAAATAATAGAATTAAAAGAAAAGCGCGGTTACAGCGTAGCTCAGTTATCACAGTATTCAGGTGTGCCTGAAGGCACCATAAGAAAGATTATCACAGGGGAGTCAAAGAACCCAAGGGTTGCTACTATGAATGCCCTTGAAAAGGTCTTGATCGGGGACGAAACTGTATTTACAGGTAAAAGTTATAAGTACGATTCACAAGCTTCGGTAAGCTTCGTATGTGAAGGTGAGGCAGAGTACAATGCCGGCAGTACTGCTTTAAACTTTAAGCCGGGGCAACAAGTGTCTGGAGGTACAATTAAGAAGCAGGGGGAGTATACGGTAGAAGATTATATGGCCCTTCCTGACGGGGACAGAAAAGAATTGATCGATGGTGTATTTTATGATATGGCCACACCGTTATTTATTCATCAGGCTGTTGCAGCCTCTTTATTTTATAAAATACAAAGTTTTATCAAAGAAAATAAAGGGGATTGTATTGCTGTGATGGCACCATCTGCTGTTCAACTTGATTGTGATGATAAAACAATGGTGGAACCGGACATCTACATTATTTGCAATCGTGATAAGATTAAAAGATTTGGTGTATATGGTGCTCCCGACTTTGTCCTTGAGGTATTATCTGATTCTACAAGAAATAAAGACCTGAAGATCAAGTCATTTAAATATATGAATGCCGGAGTCAGGGAGATTTGGTATATCGACCTTAAAACAAGAACGCTCATAACTTATTTTGAAGGAGATGATTATCTTCCCGCCATCCACACTTTAGAGGGAACTTTTGGTCTGGCGATATATAATAGTAAGCTCATGATCGATCTGGCTGAGCTGGGGGATATCATAGAAGATTATTCCAAATTGACCGATCCGGAGTGACCGGGTAATGTGTATGCATAAAAATTCAAAATCAATGAAAAAATTCTTGCCTTTAGACAAAGAAAGTTGTATTATAAACTGTAAATTGTCTTAAGGCAATTTTTTTGTGGTACTCTTTTTTAGGAAAGGACGATAAAAATGACTGGATTATCAAAAAAAGCTAAAGCGGTTAAGCCATCATCGACACTTGCCATATCAGATAAGGCTAAGCAGATGAAGGCAGCAGGAGTAGACGTGGTAAGTTTCGGTGCCGGAGAGCCGGATTTTCCCACACCCAAGAATGTATGTGATGCGGCTATCGACGCTATAAATGCGGGATTTACCAAGTATACTGCGGCTTCCGGTATTGTTGAGTTAAAGCAGGCGATCTGCGATAAGTTTGCACGCTTTAACAAGCTTCATTATGAGACAAACCAGATAGTTATCAGCAACGGAGGAAAGCATTCCCTTACCAATATTTTTGAGGCTATACTTGATCCGGGTGATGAGGTTATCGTTCCTTCACCTTACTGGTTAAGCTATCCCGAGATGGTAAAGCTGGCCGGAGGTATCCCTATATATGTACGCTGTTCCAAAGAGAACGGATATAAGATCACAGCAGAGCAGTTAAGGGAAGCATGCACACCCTGCACCAAGGCTTTTGTCCTTAATTCTCCCAATAATCCCACAGGTATGATATATACAAGGGAAGAGCTTGAGGAGCTTGCCAAGGTTGTTGTTGAAAAGGATATCTACTGTGTATCCGATGAAATGTATGAGAACCTCGTTTATACAGATGAGGAAGTAGTAAGTATCGCTTCCTTTAACGATGAGATATATAAGAGAACCATCACCTGTTCAGGATTTGCCAAGGCTTATTCTATGACAGGCTGGAGACTCGGGTACATCGGAGCTGCTCCCGAGATAGCAAAGGCTATCGGAAGCATCCAGAGCCATCAGACATCCAACCCCAACTCCATAGCGCAGAAGGCCGGTGTTGAGGCTCTTAACGGACCTCAGGATACCGTTGAAGCTATGAGACAGGAGTTTGCAAAGCGCTGTGACTATATGTATGAGCGTATCAGTGCTATGCCCCATGTATCGATAATCAAGCCCAGCGGTGCATTCTATGCATTTGTTGATGTAAGCGAAGCGTTCGCACTTAAATATAAGGGAGAGAAGGTCGGCGATGTATTCAAACTCGCAGACATCCTTCTTAATGACTACAACGTAGCAGTAATCCCCTGCAAGGACTTCGGATTTGACACTCACATCAGATTGAGCTACGCCACCAGTATGGAAAACATAACCAAGGGCTTAGACAGGATTGAGAACTTCCTGAAGACTCTAGAGTAATGCGTCAATGGGAACGGTTCTATTTGACACATTTTGGTGTTGTTTTAGAAAAGGGTTTTTAAATGAAATTAAATAATAAACAGCAATTGGGTATCGGGCTTTTAAGTGTTGCTTTGATCACAACCTTCGCTTCGATGAGCGTAAAGCTTTTCCGTTCGATAAAGGAAAAGACCATCAGGAACAACTGTGAGAATTATCCTATAGAAAATGTTGATACGGAAGATATGCAGACATTTGAAGAGGAAGAGCTGACAGAACAGTCCCAGATACTGGTAGAGCAGAAAGATTATAGCAATATAGGAGAATATAAATGAAAAAATACACATCAAACGAGCTAAGAAAAGCTTGGATAGATTTTTATAAGGCACGCGGACATGTTGACTGCGGTGCTGTATCACTTGTTTCGGACGGATCCACAGGCGTTCTGTTCAACGTAGCGGGTATGCAGCCTCTTATGCCTTACTTACTTGGACAGAAACATCCTCTTGGTACCAGGCTCTGCAACGTACAGGGCTGTGTACGTACCAATGATATTGACTCAGTAGGTGACAAGAGCCACGGAACCTTCTTTGAGATGATGGGAAGCTGGTCACTTGGAGATTATTTCAAGGAAGACCGCTGCAAGTGGAGCTTTGAGCTTTTAACACAAGTTTTCGGATTTGATGCCGATCATCTTGCAGCTACCGTATTTGCAGGAGATGAGAATGCACCCCGTGATGAGGAAGGCGCTGCATGCCGTGAAGCATCAGGCTTTAAGAGAGAAAATATCTTCTACCTTCCCGCAGAAGATAACTGGTGGGGTCTTGAGTTCGGTCCCTGCGGTCCCGACAGCGAGATGTTCTATGTAAAGGACGATGTACCTCCCTGCGGTCCCGACTGTAAGCCCGGATGCCATTGCGGTAAGTATACCGAGATCGGTAATGACGTTTTCATGCAGTATGAAAAGCATCAGGACGGAACACTTACTCCTCTTGCTAAGAAAAATGTTGATACCGGCTGGGGTCTTGAGAGAAATCTTGCATTCCTTAACGGTTTTGACGATGTATATAAGATCGACCTTCATGCTCCCGCTATCAGCTATATTGAAGAGGCAAGCGGCATAAAGTATGATTCCGATGAAAAAATGACCAGGTCCATGAGAATCCTGGCTGACCATACACGTACAGCAGTTATGCTTATCGGTGACGAGGCTAAGCTTCTTCCTTCAAATGCAGGAGC
>JAFZJK010000053.1 GCA_017553965.1 Lachnospiraceae bacterium
AATGAGATAGACTGGCCCGAGTCCACAAAGGATATGCAGAGACACTGGATAGGAAAATCAGAGGGTGTCGAAGTTAAGTTCCAGATCGTGGGCGGCGGTGAGTTCTCGATATTCACTACATGTATCGAGACCATATACGGTATCACTTTCATGGTACTTGCTCCCGACGGACAGCTTGTACAGGATTTAATGCCCAGGATCAAGAACCAGGATGAAGTTAAGGCATATATCGAAGAGACCAAGAAAAAGAACGATATGGACCGTACCGAGCTCAACAAGGGCAAGAGCGGATGCCGCTTAGAGGGTGTTAAGTGTATCAACCCCGTAAACGGAAAAGAAGCTGAGCTCTTTATCGGTGACTTTGTATTGGCTAATTACGGAACGGGTGCTGTTATGGCGGTACCCAGCCATGACCAGCGTGACTTTGAGTATGCTGTAGAGCATAACATAGAGATGATCCAGGTAATTGACGGGAACGAAAAGGACGGACATATCGATGTTTCCGGTCATGCACTTGAGAAATACGATTATCTCGGAAAAGGCTACAAGCTTATCAATTCCGAAGAGTTTACAGGACTTACCGTAGAGGAAGCAAAAGAAGCCATCACTCAGAAGCTTGAAAAAATGGGCGTTGCAAAGCGTACCGTTAACTATCACTTCAGAGAGTGGATATTCGCACGTCAGCGTTACTGGGGCGAGCCTGTGCCGGTAGTACATACCGAAGACGGTCAGATCCACGTACTTGACGACGATGAGCTGCCTTTAGTACTTCCCGAGCTTGAAGATTACAAGTCCAAAAACGGACAGGCACCTTTGGAGAATGCTACAGAGTGGAAGCAGTACGATCACAACGGAATAAAGGGTAAGCGTGAGACATCAACCATGCCCGGTTCAGCAGGATCATCATGGTATTACTTCCGTTACATCGATCCCGATAACGAGAAAGAGTTTGCAAACTATGAACTCTTAAAGCACTGGCTGCCTGTAGACCTCTACATCGGCGGACCTGAGCATGCAGTTGGTCACCTTATGTATTCAAGGATCTGGAACCGTTACCTTTACGACAAGGGTCTTTCCCCTGTCAAGGAGCCGTTCAAGAAGCTGGTACATCAGGGCATGATCTTAGGTGAAAACGGTATCAAGATGGGTAAGCGTTTCCCTGAGTTCGTAGTTAACCCTTCAGATATAGTAAACCAGTATGGTGCAGATACCTTAAGACTCTACGAGATGTTCATGGGACCTCTTGAAGTATCAAAGCCTTGGAGTCCTCAGGGTGTTGAGGGAGCCAGACGTTTCCTTAACCGTGTATGGGCATTCTTCACAAACGAAGAGAACCTCACAGACAGCGAGGATGAGTCATTAAAGAAGGTATATCACCAGACAGTAAAGAAGGTTACATCTGACTTCGAATCCTTAGGCTTTAACACCGCTATCAGCCAGATGATGATATTTGTCAACGCAGTATATAAGGTTGGCAAGTGCCCTAAGCAGTATGCAGAAGGACTCATCAAGATGCTGTCATGTATCTGTCCTCATATCGGTGAGGAAATGTGGAGCATCTTAGGACATGATGCTACCATCGCATACGAGCCCTGGCCCACATATGATGAGGAAGCTATCAAGGAAGATACAGTTGAGATAGCAGTCCAGATCAACGGCAAGGTAAAGGCTACCATCGAAGTAGGAGTAAACGAGGAAAGCGAATCCGCCATAGCTAAGGCCAACGCTAATAAGTACGTTCAGGCAGCCATAGCCGGCAAGACCGTAGTCAAAGAGATCTATGTCAAGGGCAGGATCGTAAATATAGTAGTTAAATAAAGTATACTCACCCCGGGTCATCCAGATCCGGGGTGTTTGTGTTAGTGAGGACGGTTCTTTTTATCATATTGGGGGTTAAGTAAATAATGTTTTCAACCGATATAATAAGCAGAAATGTATCATTACATCTATGTAAATCTATCTTCGGTGTTTTATTACACCGTTTCTGGATTATCTTAAGCCCCTGGCAGGATGCCGTATTTCGGGGCAGGTTCAAGGATGAACGAAAAAAATATGTTGAATATTTGTCATTTTTCGTGTATAATGCTATGAAGGCTTTTTGTCGCTATCAGCATTGAAAAATCGGATTTTCTGCTGTCTTGGCACAACAAATCGAAGGCCATAGAAAGAGGAGACAACATGTTCAGCACGGATATAGGAATAGATTTAGGTACTGCCAGTGTGCTTGTATATATAAAGGGAAAGGGCGTAGTATTAAAGGAGCCCTCGGTAGTGGCGTTTGACAGGGAGACCAATAAGATCAAGGCCATAGGCGAGGAAGCACGTTTGATGCTTGGCCGTACTCCCGGTAATATAGTAGCCGTACGTCCTTTAAGACAGGGCGTTATCTCCAACTATACGGTTACCGAAAAAATGCTAAAATACTTCATCCAGAAGGCAGTCGGCAAAAAGCGCTTTAAGATCATAAGCGTATGCGTGCCCAGCGGAGTTACCGAAGTAGAAAGAAAGGCAGTAGAGGATGCCACATATCAGGCAGGTGCCCGTGAAGTAGCCATCATAGAAGAGCCTATAGCAGCAGCTATCGGTGCAGGCATAGATATTTCAAAGCCCCAGGGCAACATGATAGTTGATATAGGCGGTGGTACCACCGATATAGCAGTTATCTCTTTGGGTGGCACTGTTGTAAGTGCTTCCATAAAGACAGCGGGCGATGATTTTGATGAAGCCATAGTAAGATACATGAGACAGAAACATAATCTTCTGATCGGTGAAAGAACCGCAGAGGATATAAAGATAAAGATTGGCTCGGTATACCGCAGACCCGAATCCGTATCGATGGATGTCAGAGGAAGGAACCTTGTTACAGGTCTTCCCAAGACCATATCGGTTACATCTGAGGAGACCGAGGAAGCCTTGGCCGGTGCTACAGGCCAGATAGTTGATGCTATTCACGGTGTACTTGAAAAGACTCCGCCCGAGCTTGCTGCGGACATAGCAGACCGCGGTATCATACTTACGGGTGGCGGCTCACTTCTTAACGGTCTTGAGGACCTCATAGAAGAGAAGACAGGTATCACTACCATGACAGCGGACGATCCGCTTACAGCTGTAGCCATCGGAACAGGAAAATACGTAGAATTTATCAGTGAACGTAAAATGAAGTAAGATCGGGAGGAAAAGCCCATGCTCAGAAGCCTGTATACCGGATGGACCGGAATGTATAACCAGCAAAAACGTCTTGATGTTATATCCAACAATATGGCCAACGCCACCACTGTCGGCTATAAAAAGGAATTCGCCACAAGCCAGAGCTTTGACGAAATGTTAGCCATCAAAATAAGGGACAGCTCGGAAGGCTGGCGTCAGAGAAGCATAGGCGATGTGAGCTTAGGCGCAAAAATAGGCGAGATCCATACAGATTTTACGCAAGGATCGCTCCGTCAGACGGAAAACACATATGACCTTGCAATAGACGGAAAAGGCTTTTTCAAGGTTAACGTGACTGACCGCGAGGGAAATGTCAATGAGAGCTTTACCAGAGCCGGCATGTTCCATATGACTTTTGACGGATATGTGGTAGACGCAAATGGCAACCATCTCCAGTCGGAATCGGGCGATCTTCAGATACCGCTCGACGCACAGAATGTGGTGATCGATACCCGCGGTTATGTATTTGCGGACGGCGAGATCATAGACAGAGTAGTACTTACCGATTTTGAAGATTACGATTACCTCAAAAAATATCAGGACACATATTACCGCCCGGTAGCAGGTGCCACAGAGAAAGAAGCTGAGGCAAATATAAGGCAGGGTTATACCGAGCAGTCAAATATATTGGTAGTAAATGAGATGGTAGACCTTATAGCTACGACCAGAGCATATGAGGCCAACCAGAAAGTTATAAAAGCAGCCGATTCCGTAATGGAGCAGGCAGCCAACTCTGTAGGTAGGGTACAATAAATGTTGTTAACTAGGTGACCGCATAATCTTTAAAAGGAGGTCCGGCATATGATAAGAGCTTTATGGACAGGCGCGTCGGGCATGAACGCCCAGCAGGTAAGTCTGGATAACATTGCCAACAATCTTTCAAATGTTAATACTACAGGATTTAAAAAGCAGAATACCGAGTTCTCGTCACTTTTATATCAGAAGCTTCAGAGAAAGCAGACCGATAACAACGGCGATCCCAAGCCTGTTATAGCACAGGTGGGTACCGGTGTAAGAGTAAGCAGCCTTACATCCGTATTTACTCAGGGCATCATGCAGGAGACAGGAAAAGACACTGATTTCTGTATCGAAGGAAAAGGTCTGTTCAGGATCATGCTTCCTAACGGGACCGAAGCTTATACAAGAAACGGATCCTTCCAGCTTTCCATAGAAGGAGACGGTGTTACACTTGCTACATCCGAAGGCTATACGGTGCTTGACAGAGACGGACAGCCCATACACTTTGGTGAGGAATACAATGTAGACAAGCTTTCCGTAGATGATTACGGTGGATTCAATTATATAGATGAGGAAGGCAACCAGTACAGCCTGGGCATCACTATTGGACTCGCACAGTTCAATAATCCCGCCGGTCTTGATAAGCTTTCCGACAGTTACTTTATAGAATCTCCCAACTCAGGTTCACCGAGGTATGAAGGCGATGATACAAGCCTCGTAATGAGCAAGGTACACGCTCAATATCTTGAAGGCTCCAACGTACAGACCATAGATGAAATCGTAAACCTCATCACCACTCAGCGTGCCTACGAGATGAGTTCCAAAGTCATCTCCGCCGCCGACGACATGATGCAGCAGGCCAACAACCTGCGATAATAACAAGGTGAGAAGTCTGTAGATGCCGACCAAGCTTGCTTGGGGAGGCATCTCAAGAGTTCGAGCCGACAAAACACACCGAGAAGAAGCAGTTTGCGAAGCAAAGTGCGAGATTCGAGGTGTGTTTAGGATTGCGAGAGCGAAGCGAAGCAATCCGCATTATTATCGTAACTACAGAGAATCCATCTAAAACATCACACCGAAGAAGCAGTTTGCGAAGCAAAGTGCGAGATTCGAGGTGCGTTTTGAGGATTGCGAGAGCTTTAGCGGAGCAATCCGTGTTATTATCGTACTACATAGAACGCACTTTTAACATACACGTGCACCAAAAAAGAGGTATCAAATGAGCATATCAATAGGTAATTCAACCGGCTACGACTCCCTTATATCTTCCCTTACCACAGACAATGCCAAATCCAAAGCAGA
>JAFZJK010000004.1 GCA_017553965.1 Lachnospiraceae bacterium
GGTAAGTATTGCATTTTCACGGAATACATATGATGCGGTCTCATTGGCATAAAAACCAAGCACCTTGATCGTGGCGATCTCGCGTATACGCTCCGTGATATTGATATTGGTAAGGTTGTAAAGAACTATAAATGCCAGTGCTGCCGCGCAGAACAAGACAAGTACGACTATATAATTCATAGCCTGCATCATCTTTGAAAACATCTCAAGAGTATCGGCGTTGATATTTACGGATATAACATTGCTGCCATTCATAAAAGAAGCTGCGGCCTCATGCGGTTCCACAGACTCTTTAAGAACAACATAGGCGGACCGGTACGGCACCTTTTTTTCGAAACTGCTCTCGTAGGTCTCGGCACTTATATAAGCGTAAGAATAAAAGTAGTTTTCACATATACCGGATACTTTTAGTGTGATCATATTGAGATCAGAATCTCTAAATGATATTGTATCACCCGTTTCAACATTACATACATCCGCAACATTATGAGACAATATGACTTCGCCTTTTTTCGGATAATCAATCTGCTTTCCGTCTTCATCGTGTAAATCAAATATGGTTTTCCAGTTGTTTTCGGAATACATGGTTACCAGATCTACCGAACGTATTGAGCCCGTATCCACAGGATCTACAGGAATCTTGCTTATAGGCATAAAAACTTTTATTATACCTGAATGCTCTTCTTTAAAACCATTTAGTTCTTCTACCGACATATTGTCAGAAAAGTTAACTGCTTCATCATAGACCAGTATTTGAGTAAATTGATCGTCAGCTATCTTCGCGATCGAGTCCCTTATCCCAAAACCCGTAATGATAAGTCCGGTACAGCCGCTGATACCAAGCAGCATCATGATGAATCTTCCCTTATATCTAAATACGTTTCTTATGGATACCTTATGCAGGAAAGGCAAATGCTTCCAAATAAATGTTATGCGTTCGATAAATACTCTCTTCCCGTTTTTGGGAGCCTTGGGACGTATGAGCTCTGCCGAAACATTAAACAGGTCGGCTTTGCAGGAAATATATGTAGTACCTACCGAACAAATAAGAGCCACTGCCAGGGATATGAAAAACAACGGGGCACTGAAAACAAAACTTATATCGCAGAAACCGTACATAAGCCCGTATACCTTCCATATGATGGCAGGAAATGCGTAACATCCGACGAAAAAGCCGGTTACACAGCCAAGTACCGCAGCACTTCCGGAGTATATCATATATTTGGCCATGATGGTCGTTTCACTGTAACCCAAAGCCTTTAATATACCGATCTGAGTCCTCTGTTCTTCGATCATCCTGCTCATGGTCGTTATGCAGACCAGTGCCGCTACCAAAAAGAAAAATACAGGGAATACAACGGATATGCCCAGTACTATCTTAGAGTCGTTCTCAAAGCAGGCATAACCGACATTCTGGTTTCTGGTAAGCACATATGTAGAAAGTGCCGGTAGTTCAAAATCGTTGCCGTAGAGGCTTTTCAGCCTGTTGTATTTGATATTTGCCATATAGCTTAACGATTCGTCCATCTCAGACTGTAACCGTTCTATATTCTTATTATATGCATCGGTAAATATGTGGTTCTTTGTGCTTGATGTCAGATAGGCATCCGTATATGCGGGCATAGAAAAGTCTTCGGGAAGGATAAGGAAAAAATACGATACCGCTCCGCTTCCTATCGAGCTATTTCCTCTCTCATAGTTAAGATATAAAGAAGAAAATGCCAGACCAACCACTGTAAAGTCTGTGCGTGAGAAATAATTCAAAGTTTCCGATTTATTGTTTAGGGAAACAGTAACGGTCCCGCCGACTAGTTCTTTAGGATATAATCTGGCGTCTGCCAGTATCTCGCCGGACTTTTCCGGCATGCGGCCGTATGTAAGTGAAGGGGTATTAATGGAATAATCTATAGAATTAAATGAAGCAACATATTCTTTGTTAACATCGTTTACCAATGCATCCACTTTGTAAGCACCGTATGCATCATCGATACCGTCAGCACTTTTAAGTATTTCTATTTCAGCATCGGTAAATCCGAGTGTAGAGATAAGTCTTAGATCAAACATCGAATGGTCCGAAACAAATCTATCCGTAGCCTCAACCATGGCATCACGGGTAACCCTAAGACCTGAAAAGAAGCCGACACCAAGACCAATAATGGCAAATATCGCCAGATATCTGCCAAGACTGTTCTTTATCTCACGCAATGTAGTTTTCCACATGCTTCTGTTCATGTCCGGTCTTCCTCTTCTGATAGATTAATATACTATGTTCTCAATAGGTACTATATCCTTGTTTTCTCTTATCTCTGTTATAAGTCCGCTTTTGACCGTTATTATACGGTCGGCCATAGCGGTAAGTGCCTGATTGTGTGTTATGACGATAACTGTCATCCCGTTTTTCCTGCAGGCATCCTGAAGCAGCTGCAAGACCATTTTACCTGTATTGTAATCAAGTGCTCCCGTAGGCTCATCACACAGAAGCAATTTGGGATTTTTAGCCAGTGCTCTTGCTATAGCAACACGCTGCTGTTCTCCTCCCGAAAGCTGTGCAGGGAAGTTATGCGCTCTGTCCTTAAGCCCAACCTGTTCCAGCACCGTCATGGCATCCATGGGGTCCTTACATATCTGTGCCGCAAGCTCGACATTTTCCAGAGCGGTCAGGTTCTGTACCAGATTATAAAATTGGAAAACAAAGCCTATATCGTGACGCCTGAATGTAGTAAGTTTCTTTGATGAAAAACCGGATACATCCTCTCCGTCCAGTATTACCTTTCCCGATGTTGCAGTGTCCATACCGCCGAGGATATTGAGGATCGTGGTCTTTCCTGCACCGCTGGCTCCCACAATTACCGCAAACTCACCTTTTTCTATTGAAAAATTAACGTCCTTTAATGCTTCTATATCAACTTCACCCATATGATAGGTCTTTTTGACATGTTCGAATTCTACAAAACTCATCCTATCTCCCTCTTTTTTATATCGAACGTAAAACCATCCTTATACTCAGTCCTACTTTAGTCCAAACATATCTATTATAATCGATACTCGGATTATTCTCAACAGTTTTTCTTTTATGGAAAAAAAAAGGGCTCTGCCCGAGCCCTTTAGTTACACTGTCAAATATATTTTTCCACCAGTACACACGTAAAATCCGGATGGAAATCCACAGTTCTTTTTACTTCTTTAGCTTCCTTTCTCGGCGGATCGTATTCATGAGCAGAAACCGCCGAATTAAGAACATAGCCGCATTTCTCATAAAACCCTTGGGCCCTGTCCTGGCTGGATATTACAATATGCTTTATCCCCTGTTCGGCTATCCATTTTTCCGCTTCTTCGATCATTATCCTGCCATAGCCGCCCTTTTGTTTTTCTCTTACCGTACATACCCTCTCGATCTTGGCTATGCCGGGACGCGGATAAGCTATTCGAAGTCCTGCCACAGGCTTATGATCATCAACGACCAGTATTCCGTTAAAGTTTTCCCCGTCGCCGTCACCGTTAAATTCCAACTCCACCGGTATATTCTGTCCGACGCAGAAGGCATCCGTTCTTATATAATTATAAGCATGTTTCTGCCATATCGGAGAATCCGATGTTACTCTGTATATATCCATATTCACCTCATCTGTCACTTTTTACAACTTGTATTCCAATATCAGTTCTCCCACTTGATAATGACCTT
This sequence comes from Lachnospiraceae bacterium, assembly GCA_017553965.1. Next base: position 3,683 of record JAFZJK010000004.1, read on the forward strand.
TTCCAGTTTATTAACTCCCAGATCTATCAAAGTGGTAATGACACCTACCGTTACTATACCTGCCAGTACGCAGCGGTAATCAGCAAAACTCTTGTATTTTTCTATAAAATACCCTATACCAAGGTTAATACCCAGCATTTCAGCACCGGATAAGCACATGAATGCTCCGCGTAAGCTCTTTGATATGCTCTTTATTATCCCCGGGAGGCAGTAAGGAAATATAACCTTCCACAGCATTCCCACAGTGCCTACTCCCATTGTTTTGGCTGCCTCGATCACCTGCTTGTCTATCTGTCCCACACGCACTACCGTGCCCTGGAATGTAGGCCAGAATACCGCAAAGAATATAACTGCTATAGCGGCCTGTCTGAAAGTTGTTAGCAGCATGATAAGATATGCCGAGAACATAAGCGGCGGGATAAGTGTTATAACATTTGAGATAGGGAGCAACACTTCTCTTACTCTGGGTATCCACCCTGCGAGAAGTCCGAGCACCGTACCAAGTGTAGCCGCCAGTAAAAAGCCTAAGAATAAAAGCTGTACCGAGCCCCATACATCCGAAAGTATCTCCGGTGTTTTTTCAACAAACACATGGAACAGACCTTCAGGGGAAGGCAGAAGCAGATCGTTATGTATCCAGCCAAGCTTATACGCCACTTCCCAAAGAAGGAAAAAGCCGAACAAAACCACTGCTATATCATTGGCACTTTTCTTTTTCGTCGAAAACAGATTTAAGTTATATAAAAGGAAGGATATAACTATCACAACAACAAATGCCGAACTGTCGTAATAAACCTTGTGAGTTGTATGATAAGGGAAGGTCGCCGCAAAAATGATATTGGTTATCATCAGAACCGTTGCTATGATATATTCCGGTATAAGCGCCCTGTCCAGTTTAAAAAATCTTTTCATAACTGTACCCCCGCATCGATCTTTTCTTCAACCTCAGAGTAAAATGCCGAGATCAGCTGTCTGTGAAGCTTTTCATATTCCTCAGTCCCGGAAAGCTCCTCTCTTAACCTTGGGTGAGGGAATCTTACCTTATGTATGCTCCTTATACTTCCGGGCTCCATTACTACTATCCTGTCGGCCAAAAGTATTGCTTCATCTATATCATGCGTGATAAAAACAACTGTTTTTTTGTAATCGGTGCAAAGCTTTGAGACCAGCTCCTGTAATTCAAGTCTGAGCTTCGGATCTATAGCACCGAAAGGCTCATCAAGCAAAAGTACATCCGATTCAAGTGCCAGTGCTCTTGCGACAGCCACACGCTGCTTCATACCTCCCGAA
>JAFZJK010000005.1 GCA_017553965.1 Lachnospiraceae bacterium
GGACGTTTTAAGAATAAATATCTGCCGTCATGGAGACTGCAGTAAGTAAAAAGGAAACATACAAATGGGACTGTTGGATAACATAGATGCAGTAATCTTTGATATGGACGGTACACTCGTTGATTCTATGTGGATGTGGGAGCAGATAGATATCGATTATCTGGCTCGTTTCGGATATGAGCTTCCTGCTGATCTGCAGGAAAGTATAGAGGGCATGAGCTTTACCGAGACCGCCCGTTATATCAAAGAAAGGTTCAATATTCCGGAAGATACGGATACCATGATGAAAACCTGGAATGATATGGCTTATGAGTTTTATAAGACAAAGGTTGATTTTAAACCGGGAGCCAGAGAATTCCTTGAGAAGCTAAGAAAACGCGGCATAAAGATCGGTATGGCTACAAGTAACTCTATGGAGCTGGTGGATGTAGTGCTTGACCATCTGGGTGCACATTCTTATTTCGATGAGATACATATATCATCGGAGGTAAAGCATGGGAAGCCTTTCCCTGATATATACCTGCTGGTAGCAGAAAAGCTTGGCGTTGACAGAAGCAGATGTCTGGTATTTGAAGATATTCTCCCTGGTATATGGGCAGGCAGAGCTGCCAGAATGAAGGTTTGTGCAGTATATGACAAGTACGCACATCAGGATATAAGCATCGGCATGAAGTATTCGGATTACTATATCAGGGGATTTGATGTGCTTATGGATACACCGTCGCTTTTGTGAAATATGTAATCTGTTAAAACAGGGTCTGAAAAAGATGGAAAGAATAGATAAGATACTGGCTAATTTCGGCGGAATGTCAAGAAATGATGCCAGAACAGCAGTAAAGCAGGGCAGGGTAAAAGTTAACGGTACCGTAATAAAAGATTTTGGTGCAAAGGTAAATGACACGGATGACGTTAATTTGGACGGAAAACACATAAATCTTTCAAAGTACAGATATTTTATGCTTAATAAACCCTCCGGTTATATCTCATCTACCGAAGCGGAACCGGGGGATGAAAGCCCTAATGTTATAAGTCTTTTTAAAAATGAAGGGATTAAAGGGCTGTTTCCTGTGGGAAGGCTTGATAAAGATACCACAGGATTGCTGCTAATAACCAATGACGGTGAGCTCGGACACAGACTTACGGCTCCCGGGAAACATGTTGATAAGACATATGAGGCCGGAGTTACGGGGAAGCTTGATGAAAAAGCGGTAGAGGCTTTTGCAAAAGGCTTTGAGTTTAAGGAGTTTGTTTCGGCTCCGGCCAAACTGGAGATAATTGAAACAGGTTCATTAGAAGGTGATCCCGAGCAGGGGTATTCGCTTGCCAGGGTAACCATAAGCGAAGGCAAGTTTCATCAGGTAAAAAGAATGTTTTTAAAAGTGGGATGCGAGGTAACCGCACTCAAACGTATCTCGATGGGAAATCTCAAGCTTGATGAAAGACTGAAGCCCGGAGAATACAGGGAATTAAGTGAGGACGAGATAAAGAGTATCTAAGGAGATAAATATGAATTTTAAGAGAAAAGGCGAACAGGGCTACATAAGCTTTATGAAATCATTCAATCTGCTGGTAGCGGTAGTGATGTTCGTGTTGGCAGCTGTTCTTTTTATTATAGGATTATCCATATACGAAACAAAAGCCAACGTGTTTACTATAGTAGGTGCGTTGTTTGTAATACCCGCAGCAAGATTTATGACGGTGTTCATCCTTTTCTTACCTCATAAGTCGGTATCAAAGGAAAAGTATGATAAGGTTTTTTCTATGATGAAGGCCGGAAATCTGCTTTATGCCGATGTACTGCTCACATCTGCGGAAAGAGCATACGGAATATCGTTTATGGTGCTTACATCCGATAAGATATTGGTGCTTGCCACAAAAAATGTTAACAAGCTTCAGGATTATCTTTCGGACATTATGAAACGCCGTGCATTTGCCATGAAGGTTACCTGTACCGATGACGAGGGTAAGTATATGAACTTATTGAAGAGCGCCGATGCTTTTGGTGAAAAGGTTTACGAGGATGACGAGAAAGAAGCTGTGGATATTGAACGCAAAAGACTTTGCGAGGTAATAGAGAGCTTCATGGCTTAAAGGTATCATGATATAGGGTATATGATATACCCGGAATTGAGACTATATGCGCGAGATAACAGTCGGAAAAAATGAAGAGGACCAGCGCCTGGACAGGATACTTGCAAGGCTTTTTCCTAATGCCGGGAAAGGCTTTGTTTTTAAAATGCTCAGAAAAAAGAATATAGTGCTTAACGGAAAAAAGGCTGAGGGCAGCGAACGGCTTAAACAGGGCGATGTAATAAAACTCTTTTTCTCCGAGGAGTCGTTTGAAAAACTGAGCGGCGGAAATGAACAGCAGATAAATACACAAAATATAAAGAAAAAAAACAGTACAGACTGCAAGGGTGACAGTTTATCCGGCATGATCGTATATGAAGACGATGATGTTATAATCCTTAACAAACCGAAGGGTGTGCTTTCACAGAAAGCTGAACCGGGGGATATATCGCTTAACGAGATGCTGATAGCTTATATGCAGCAAAAAGGAGAGCTTTCCGAGGAACAGCTAAAGACATTCAAACCGTCCATGTGTAACAGACTGGACAGAAATACAGCCGGACTTATATGCGGCGGGAAAACCCTTAAAGGATTAAGAGAACTTTCGGAACTTTTTAGGAGCAGGGATCTGGAGAAGTATTACCTTTGTATCGTTAA
>JAFZJK010000054.1 GCA_017553965.1 Lachnospiraceae bacterium
CTGCTCGGTGTTGAAAATATCGATCCGGTCACGGGACAGAGCCTTACCGGAAAAACATCCAGCAGAGGCAGGACGGACCTTATAGTTTTACTTACGATCAACAGTGAGGATAAGACGGTTAAGCTTACTTCATTTATGCGTGACAGTTATGTAAGCATTCCGGGGAAAGAAAATAACAGAATAAATGCTGCTTATGCTAAGGGCGGTGTTGCACTGTTATATGATACGTTGGAGGCAAACTTCGGTATAGTTCCGGATCACTATATACTGGTTAATTTTGAAGATTTCCGTACAGTAGTTGACTCAATCGGTGGAATAGATATTAAGCTTTCGAAGAAAGAAGCCGATTATCTTAATAAGACCAATTATATATCACAGGAAGCAAACAGGAATGTGGTTGAAGGTCTTAACCATATGAATGGTGACCAGGCTTTGGGTTACAGCAGGATAAGGTATGTTGCCACAAAGGGAAAAGAGAAAAACGACTTTGGACGTACCAACAGACATCGTGAAGTAATACAGGCGATCATTGCACAGTTAAAGAAACTTAACTATATAGATCTTCTTAAAGTAGGTCTTGAATGTCTGCCTCTTGTTACAACCGATGCTGATGCCGAAGCAATAGAGAAATACACAAATATGGTCATGGCAATAGGTGTTACCGATATTGATATCCAGGAGTTCCGTGTTCCTCAGGACGGAACATACAAGTATCTTACCGTGGATAAGATGAGTGTTATCCAGATAGATATTGAGAAAAACAGGGATGCCTTATGGAGATTTTTATATGGGGATTCTGAGGAGGAAGCAAGAAAGAAATTACAATAAAACATGATCGGAGAAGGTTATGGAAATACAAATGTGGAGGGAGATACTTGAGCCGTACGCCTTGGCGGTGGATGAGCTTAAGGTCAAGTTTGAACATGTTCAAAACTCTTATCGTAATGCGGGACTGTATTCTCCTATAGAGCAGATATACGGAAGAGTAAAGTCTATTTCATCGCTTCTTGAAAAGGTCCAGAAAAAGCATATTTCACTGGACGATATAGAAGACAATATTGATGATATAGCGGGTATACGTATTATCTGTCAGTTTGTAGAGGACATATACAAGGTAGTCGAGCTTATAGGAAAAAGAAGTGACATGATAGTCATTGAAGAGCAGGACTACGTAAAGAACAGAAAGGCTTCCGGATACCGCAGCTATCATATGGTAGTAAAATATGTGGTTGAGACCATAAACGGACCGAAGGAACTGCATGTGGAAATACAGATAAGAACACTTGCTATGAACTTCTGGGCTACCATAGAGCATTCCCTGCAGTATAAGTACAAGCAGAACATGCCTGCGTCCCTGCGTGCAAGACTTCTTAAGGCAGCAGATGCCATCGGGGTCCTGGACAGTGAGATGGCTGAGGTACGTGAAGAGATCATGGATGCACAGAATACTTTTACACTCAGGTCCAACCTGGTGGCAGATATCCTGAACAATATCCAGAACCTGTATAAGGCAGCCAACAAGCGAGAGATCATAAAGATACAGGACGAATTTTTCAAGATATATGCATCGGAAGATCTGGAGCATCTGGAAAGGTTTGCAAAAGAGCTTGATACCATTTCAGAAGGTTACAGAGCTCAGAGTTTAAGATAACTAAAGCACTACTCGCCACGTTTGCGGTGCAAATGTGACTAAAATATGATGGGATAAGGTAAAAAGGGCGGTTTACAAGCCGTCCTTTTTCGTTTTTCCTTGACATTATGAGGCATTAATAGTAAATTTGTTGTGTATCATATAGTACTGAGTAAACGTTTGACAGCCGGTCCGCGTGACAGGCGGTGCGATAAAATAAATAAAGACATATACATAAAGTATGGACATAAAAATGGAAAAGAAAAATACATGGCTCCCCGAAAAGTTCCTTGATGAAATGAAAGAACTGCTTGGGGATGAATATGAGGCATTCTTAGCATCATATGATGAAGAGCATATGCGGGGTATGAGGTGTAATACTCTTAAACTTACCCCCTCAGAGTTTGAAGAAAAAGCTCCTTTTATATCCGAAAAGGTAAAATGGACCGATAACGGTTATTATACAAGCGAGGACGAACAGCCTGCAAAGCATCCTTACTATTTTGCAGGACTCTACTATATACAGGAACCGAGTGCGATGCTTCCGGCAGCACTTCTGCCCGTAGAGCCCGGGGACAGAGTACTTGACCTTTGTGCCGCTCCCGGAGGAAAGACCACTGAGCTTGGGGCAAAGCTTAAGGGAAAGGGCTTACTCGTCAGTAACGATATAAGTGCATCGAGAGCCAAAGCACTTGTTAAGAATGTGGAACTGTTCGGTATAAAGAATGCGGTTGTGGTTAGCGAAGCACCGGAAAAGCTGGCAGAAAGATTTGAAGGTTACTTTGATAAGATACTTGTGGATGCACCGTGCTCCGGTGAGGGTATGTTCAGAAAGGTGCATTCCATAGCTAAGAACTGGGAACAGTATGGATCTCAGTATTATGCGGACATACAGCGTACTGTACTTCCTGCGGCTGTAAAAATGTTAAAGCCTGGCGGAAGGCTGCTTTATTCTACATGTACATTCTCACGCTTGGAGGATGAAGACAGTATCAGATTTATACTTAAAAACTTCCCCGATATGGAAGTGGCTGATGCTATAGATTTTGACGATGAAAGGTACTTCGGTTTTTACAGAGGTAAGCTGTTTAGAGAAGAAGAAACTGATAGTGAGAAAGCTATTACAAAAACTATCAGGCTTTTCCCGCATCGTATCAAGGGTGAAGGTCATTATGCGGCTTTACTCAGAAAAAAGGGTGAGGAAAATGCTGTATCTACAATTGAAGACAGTGTGAATGAAATCTATAATAACGAATATGATACACGTACCAGAGCCCGTCAGAAAAAGGTCAGCGACGAAGCTTTTGACTTTTTTGAAAAGATCGGATTTGAAATAGATGTGTCAAGGCTTAGAGTCAGTGAAAATAAGATCTACCTGCTTCCGGAAAATATGCCCGACTTCGACAGATTACGTGTACTTCGTACAGGTCTTTTTCTGGGAGAAATGAAAACAGGCAGATTTGAGCCGTCCCAGTCACTGGCACTTGCGTTAAAGAAGGAAGAATACGGGAACTGCCTAAATCTTTCGCTCTCTGACGACCGAGTTGTCAGATTCTTAAAGTGTGAAAGTATAGATGTTAAAGACGGCGAAGCGGAGGACGGATACTGTCTGGTTATGGTGGATGGTTATCCTCTTGGCTGGGGAAAGCTTGATAAAGGACGTTTTAAGAATAAATATCTGCCGTCATGGAGACTGCAGTAAGTAAAAAGGAAACATACAAATGGGACTGTTGGATAACATAGATGCAGTAATCTTTGATATGGACGGTACACTCGTTGATTCTATGTGGATGTGGGA
>JAFZJK010000001.1 GCA_017553965.1 Lachnospiraceae bacterium
GGGTACGGTAACAATGGAAGGTACAGACTTCGGCATATAGAATTCCTTATATTCTTTCTTATAATCAAATGCCATCTGCTTTTTCACCCCTTAAACGCTTCACTCTCTCATCCACAGTCTTCATGAATTCCTCTTCTGAAAAACTGGGGTCTCTGGTACCCAGTATCAGATCACACGGGAGCTTAGAACACTCACCGCAGGACTCAAACCCATTCTCGATCCTGCAGCAATGATAGATCTGACATTCCTTACCTTCGGGTGCATGAAAAACTTTACCGCTTTCTGCATTACATCCCTTACACATATTACCATAACAGTAGCATGTACTGCAATCAGAACCGCAACAACTTATTAAATCATTCATTTTTTCTCTCCTTTTTATCTTCCGCAATATGCCACGGCATCAACCTGAAAATGAAGCCCGTCACTTCCGCCTACATGGGCAAAATTCGTTTCGATCGACTTTCTTGCGGGATAATTACCCTTAAATCTCTCCTTGATCACTCTCTCCATTATCGGGATGTTATATACGTCCCTGAAAAGACAATCCATCTGGACTACATTTTCCAAAGTCAGGCCAACCATAGCAAGCCTTTGCTCCATATGATCAAAAGCTCCGTTAATCTGTTCTTCTATCGTTCCACCGATATTTCCGACACAGTAACTTAAGAAACAGAAATCACCTGCCTTTACAACCCCTGAATGTGCCCATTGTTCACTAATATCATATCTCGTTATATCACTCATTATCTTTCCTCCCGTATTTTTTACTCATGTTGTTCGCTATCTCCTTAAGCCGCTCGCGAACCTCCTGAGGTTCAAGTACCTCAACTTTGTCCCCGAATGTCAGCATCCATGAAACCAGATTGTCCATATCGGAATAATCAGCGCTGAACAGTATCTTTCCATCCTTCGTTTCTCCGCAGCAATCCGTACCGAATTCCTCCACCAACCGCCATTTTGTGTCGGGATCAAAAAGAGCCTTCACCTTTATATCCCTCGGATACATAAGCTCTGCCGACATATCCGGCAACGGAACGCTCCTGCATTCGAATCCCTTATCCGACACCAGAACCTTATCCATTCTGTTAAGCTTGAATAATCTGTAGTCTTTTCGTTTCAGGCACCATCCGTATACGTACCAGCTGGTCCATTTAAAAACTATATAATACGGCTCGATCGTCCGGTTACTTTCTCCTGACGGAGCGAAATATTTGAACTCAAGCAAATGTCTGGTTTCGATCGCATCCTGTATCATCGATATTTTTGGCGCCAGTGTTGTCTTATACCAGGATGACAGATCGATCAGTATGGATTCTTTGCCGCTGACAAGTTCCGATGAGCCGGCCTGGATCTTCTCCATCAATTGGCCGTAATAACTGCTGCCGGCCACGCTGTCCAAGCTTCGAAGTCCCGCCATGATCATCTGCATATCACGGGATGTCAGGATCGTTCTGTCCATCCTGTATCCGTTCATTATACTGATGCCCCCACCGGCTCCCTGTGAAGTCTTTATCGGGATCCCCGCTTTACACAGTGATTCAATATCACGGTTTATAGTTCTTCTGGATACCTCGAATTGTTCCGCAAGCTCCGGTGCTGTTACCATCTCTTTCTGAAGCAGTATCGATAATATTCCGATCAGCCTGTCTATCTTCATAATCTATTACCCCCTGCTTTCTAATAGTATCTTACCACGTCTAACATGTCAACTGTATGTCATGTTTATAAAAAAATTTTCCTGTACCCTTAAACAACAGGGTACAGGAATGAGATCACTTATACTCCACTCTCCTCATTCGGTTGATGACAGCAAGCAGATCTATCTTTCTGGGATATGCCATAAAACGGTCACAGCCCGGGAAGAAGCCGGAATATACATGATCCAGTCCATGTTCTTCTATCTCGGCGTAAAGCTTGTCAACCTCTTCTGTTATATCAATGGTTTCCCTGTCCGGCTCACGGAAAAGATCCCCGCTATTCCTGTTTTCTATAAGCCTGATCATAAAGCCTATGGCAGTTCTCTGATCATGGCATACAATGTCATGTATGGGTTTTATGTCTATCTTTTCGTCACCAATGATAATATAACCGATGTCCGGCACCGAAAGTACCTCCGGACCGAATACCTTCGGATAAGGTGTAAAGCCTTTTGTCCTTAAGATACGGTGCTGGCTCCAGTCACTAACCTTTGGTATGTCCTGCCCATGTGTAACCGATCCTGCATGAGCATTATAGATTTCCTTTGCATTCCCCGTAACGTTATAGATAACGTATTCATCCATCAGATACACGTTATCCGCTACGGACAGATATTCACCGCTGCCTCCGATTACCAGTATCGTCGATACTCCGAGCGAGTCATACAATTCGTTTACACGCTCTGTAAACGGCGTGATGGGTTCCCTTTTTATCAGTTCTTTCATCAGTGCATCCCTGATCATAAAGTTGGTAGCGCTCCTGTCCTCATCTATGAGGAGAAGTTTGCTTTCTCCGCTTATAGCCTCCAGGATGTTTGCAGCCTGTGATGTGGAACCCGATGCGTGCTCCGTCATAAATTTCTTAGTATCGCCGCCCGGTATCCATGAAATAAACGGTGAGATATCAAGGTTTTTGATGCATCTGCCGTCCTCTGCCGATATAGACATGGCTGAAGTATCCGTAACGCACAATTCCCTGCCATCACCTAATATGTGATCGTAAATACAGGCTGAGATAGTATCGAGTACGGTTGATTTACCGGAGTATCCTCCACCTGTGATTATGGTCACTCCTTTTTTGATGCCGAGGCCTTTTATACCGCAGGCCTCAATCTCTTCGTCATTGGGAGCTGCAAAAGGTACGGCTCCCTCCATAGCCATTCCGGTTTTGGAATCTCTCGGAAGTATACTCCCATTTGCGATGAAAGCGCAGTAATCACTTGTTTTAAGCCATTCCCTTAATGCTTTCTGTTTTTCGGCAAGCTCGCTTACCTTCTTACTTCTTTCCTTATCAAAGTATTTGATAAACAGAGCTACCGTTGAAGGAAGATTGCTGTTTATCAGTTTTATTGCCTTTTTCTTGTCGTTCTTTTTAAGCTGGACCTGAAAACGCATACACAGGCACATCTGTTCATCTCCCACCTCGGAGTCCTCATAGTGTACTATCACACATCCTCCACGGTTTTCATAGCATTTCGGAGCACGCATCTCAAAATATGCCGAATTTCTCTCCAAAATCTCCCCGTCAGGATGAGCTGTATAGTACCACCCGGTCTCCTCACGTGTTTTATGCCTGTTATAAAGGTCTTCGTTTAATTCATCAAGATAAGGTATCCACTGCCTGTAGCAATCATCCGCAACCGCTGTACTGTAACTTTCGATCCCAAGATATTCTGCAGGGATCTTACACAGTATAGTCGGTCTGTCATACAACTGTTTATTGCTCAGCTCTATCGTATATGATATGTTTTCTGACCAATAAGTTGTATCATTGATAAACTCCGGAAATTCGCCGGGATTTCCGGGAGTACCTGCCGGGACCATAACCCGGCCTTCATACATTTCTTTCCAATCTTTTGTTTCTTTGCCCATAGCCCACAAGTAGCTTCTGAGTCGAACCATTCTTTCACCCTTTTAACCTTTCAATGTGTGAGATGATATAGTTTCTATTCACAGTTGAAGTACGGTTACTATTCACAGCTGCACAAGGGCACTCATAAACCTTCCGACTTCGTCGTAAGTCGCCGCTTCGCGGCTTATGTTTACTCGTGCCTCTTGTCCAGCCTCCCCAGCATAATTTGTGTTAATGCATCCCTGCAAGTAAACTTGCGGTCTGCATTTTCACAAATTTGCTGTGAATAGTAACCTTTCTGGGCAAAAAAATACCGTGACAAACTGCCACGGAAATAAAATGGATATATTAAATTTTGTTTTTAATCATCCAATTCCCGAGGTAATGTTTGAATATTAAGTTTGATCACTGTACTTAAGCCCTTCATGTCAATTACCTCCTTTAAGAATTGAATCTAATATTTTCGTTACGTGAACAAATAAAAATTAGCACTAATAATTATGTTTGTCAAGTAAAACCCGGTAAATATTTCATTTTTGTTAGGAAATATGCTGTACTTCAGTTCCTTTCCGGTTTTCTGTCATATCTTTTTTTGTAACCATAAAAGATCATACCATCTGTCGAATTTCTTTCCGACAGCTTTCATATGGGCTACTTCAACATATCCCTCTTTAAGATGAAATTTTAAGCTGTCATTTGTGAGATACTCGTCTTCTGTTTCTATATAAGCTACTCCTGCAAGAAGATTTATGATCCCCATATCATGCAGCCTTTTTTCCAATTCCTTATATAATAAGGAACCTATGCCCTGTCTTCTGTATTCCCTGTCCAGATAAATCGAGGTGGTCACTGTCCATGCATACGCTTCCCTGGTACTGTAAGCCCCTGCATAAACATAGCCTACTATCTTACCATCTTTTTCGCATACTATATAGGGGTATTTGCTTTTGATCTTCCTTATCCTGTCTCTAAATTCACTGACTGACGGAACCTCATATTCAAAAGAAACAGCCGTGTCGCTGACATAATGTGAATATATCTCCACCAGCCGCTCGGCATCTTCTTCCATCGCATCTCTTATAACCGGATCACTCATTTTGCACTCCTTTTCAAGCAAAGAACCGTTCCTCTGCCTGACCTATGATTTAATTTCAGACTCCGGGGATATTTCCCGGAAATACATACTCCAGATTTTCTTTTGCAACATCAACAAGCCGGAGAACTTTGCTGACAGGCGTAGGCTCTTTATCCGTCATATGAAATCTCGGAAAGAACCTTGTGATATGGAGAGGTATCTTTTTGTTATGTTTTACTTCCAGCCCGGAAACCCAGCTGCTTAAAGCCCGCATTTCTTCTTCGCTGTCGTTTTCTCCGGGTATGATAAGGGTAGTAAGCTCAACATGACATTTTCTGACGGAGTTTTCTATAAAACTTTTTGTCATGTCAAAATCCCCGCCTATAAGGTTATGATAAAAATCTTTTGAAAAAGCTTTAAGGTCGATATTCATTGCATCGATGTAGTCAAGGATCTCTTCAAGGACCGCCGTATCCGCTGTTCCGTTTGTTACCAGCACATTTTCCATACCCGCTTCTTTGGAAAGCCTTGCGGTGTCACGGACAAATTCATATCCTACCATAGGTTCATTGTAAGTGAATGCCACTCCGATATTTCCCTTTGGTTTTAGCTCCAATGCTCTTTCCACTATTTCTTCCGGTAAGAAATACTCTGCATATTTCTCACATTCAAAGGCTTGCTTTGACCATGAAATATCGCTGTTCTGACAAAACGGACATCTGAGATTGCAGCCATATGAACCTATCGATAGTACCTTCTTGCCCGGCCTGAACATTTTTAACGGCTTTTTTTCTATCGGATCAAGTGCTGCGGAAGTTATCCTCCCATAATTGGCAGCCACCACCTTGCCATCTTTGCAGGTTCTAGCTCCGCAGAAACCTTTTTTACCTTCTTCTATCTTACAGTGTCTATAACATACATTACAGATTGGCATTTTTTACCTCATTAGCATTTTGACCGATTCTTCAATATCGCGGATATATTTTATCCTGGCAACAGTGTTTTTTACTTCAGATACTCCTAGACATCTCTCATCTTCATCCGCACATTTCCCAAGTGCACGGCCGATGTTGTACTCAAGCCACTCTACCCACGTATATGCAAGTCCGAAAGCTTCTGCATAATTCCTAAATCCGTTATCGTAAGCTTCATGATATCCCTCAAAAAAAGCTTTCATTTTTTCGGGATCAAATGAGCATGTCGTTACCCCTGCCCATTGCAGTGAAAGCTGTATCACGCTTGATACCGGATTCCCATGATCAAGGCACTCCAGATCGATCACTACAGGATCATCATTATACCACATGACATTCTTGGGGTCCATATCATCATCAATTATAGTCTCTATATCCGGCAGTTTCTTTCTTGCCGAAACCATTTGTTCAACAGCATATTTAAGCAGGCTTTCATTTTCTGCCAAAAGAGGATATATCTCATTATCCTGAGCTTTCGCCTCTAAGGTCAAGGCTTTAAAATCCGGGATATCACTTTCCTGTTCCGTATTTTCCGACACTTCCGTATTTTTCGTACTCTCAGGATCGAAATAATCTATAGCATGAATCTTTCCTTGGATATTACCTGCTTTCCTGCACTGTTCTATGGTAATGGCATTCCAGTCAGTTATACTCCCTTCCTGCCAATTAAATATATAAAAATATTCTCCGTCTTGTTCCTGCATCTTTACATTATTTATAATAAGTGCAGGTACTATCGGAATACTATTTTTCTCAAGAACTCTTTCCAGTTTTTCTGCCTTTTCATAATTTTCCATAACGCCCGGGCGCTTCATGATCTCGGAGTTAAGGTGTTTTACAGCATAGAGTTTTCCCCCGGCACATACCTTATACATTTTATGCATAAAGCCGCCCGAGACAGGAATGACCGGAGATATGACCTCTCCCAGCCCTCTTGATCCAAACAGTTTTCCTATTATTTCCGTCATTTTTATACACTCCATAAGCCCAATCGGATATCAATAACCGGTTAGCTAAAGAACCGTCCCACCGGTTGGTTTTCCCACAGTTCAAATGCCTTCTCCCAGGTATCTGCCGCGAGCGGTCTACGGGTATCATTGATCTCTTCCGCATATTTGTTTGCAAAATGCAGGAAAAAGGTCAGATGCTCCTTCGCGCTTCTCAGTTCTTTTATAATGACTTTACTCCAGACATTGGCTTGCAAGTACTGTGTAGTCTGTTTCAAAGCTTCGATATAAGCTTCGGTATCAAAGGGTATCCTACGTTTTTCAACTGTAACCTTTCCGTCTTCCGAAATATCCAATATTGAATAAGGTACTGTACCGGTGACTCCGTCGAGCGGCAACCCACATGAGCCCGGATTAACCAGAAAAATATTCCTGTCCTTGTCTTCGTAGTCCCACTGCATATGTGTATGTCCGAAAATATATATACCGGGATCAAGTCCCTGCATTACCTCATTCAGATTCGGACAATTCTTAACAGCCGTATCAATGTATTCTTTTAAACTTTCGGTAGTTACGGTCTTTTCTCCAAGCTCCATCGCCAATACCGAAGGTCTTATTTTTTCTTCCAGCCGGCTCTCTTTAATAAATTCATTCTTTGAATGAGCAATATGGATATCCACCCCGTTACAATTAAAGTCGATCTTGTGAGGCAGATCAAGCATGTATTCAAGATTATCTTTTGAAATATTACGATAACACCAGTAGGATATCTGCATCTGGCCGTCGGTCCAGTTTTTCTGATCCCGTCCGATCAGGTTTTCCAAATACTGTTCTTCGTTTCCCCTTATGATATATGCATTATCCAGCTGTCGCAGCATGGTGATACATTCGTCGGGATACGGTCCGCTAAGACAGTAATCCCCTGCTATGATATAGTTTGTTATCCCTTTTTTTTCCGCATCCTCAAACACTTTTTTAAATGCGGCCACATTACCGTGTATATCCGAAATAATTGCGTATTTCACTTTAAACTCCTTCCGGGCCCTGATCACTTTGTCCCCATTAAGAAACAAAGTGCCGGTACCCTAAGACATATTTCCGAACAGATAAAAGTCACCGGATATGCAAGCAGCATGGGTACAAAATACATTAGGACGATATTCGAACCGAATATAGCGGAAAACCAATATTGGAACAATACTACCCACAAGAAATGCCAGCTGAAATAGGGAAACGATCTGCGTGACATATAAGTTGAAACTTTTCCCGTAAGATCAAGCTTATTCTTTCCGATCCCTATAAGCCCCAATATCATGAACCATTCCGCAAATGCCTTAGCGATGACATTTATTGTTCCAAAATCTTTTCCGGACCAAATAAACATATATACATTAGCTACACATGCGATAAGTCCTATTACCAGTGTAACATACCTGTATTTTTCCGTTTTCTCTATCGCTTTATCACCTGACATAATATAATAGCCGATAAGGAAAACAAACAGATACTCCGCAAAGCTCTTTCCACCCACAGAAAGA
>JAFZJK010000055.1 GCA_017553965.1 Lachnospiraceae bacterium
AACGTTTTCCGCTTCACGTTCGGCATATTCCTTTCTTTCCTTGCTTACGATGATAAATATAAATATCATCGAAGATACGATCAGTATTCCGGCTATACCGATAAATACCATACTGAGTTTAAAAGAAAGGGAATTCTTTATATTTGAATTTTTAACTCTCTCATTTATGTTAGTTATATTCATACATTCCCCAAATACGATAATTGTTACATATTTGTTTCATTTTATCATCTTTATATCACTTTTGCAAGGAATTCTGATCAAAGAAAGTAAAAATTTTACACATTAAAAGCAAAAAAAGACTCCCCACTCGGGAGAGTCTTATTAAAAATCAACCTTTAACTGCACCGGCTATAAAGCTGTCCTGAATCTTCTTGCTGAAGAATACATAAACAAGAAGTGTAGGGAATGTAGCTATAACAAGTGCTGCTCCTATAGGTCCCCACTCAGTCAGGTACTGGCCTGAGAGCTGCTGAACACCTACAGGAAGAGTCATCTTATCACCTGATGAAATGAACTGATTTGCAAACATCAGCTCGTTCCAGCACTGAAGGAATGTATAGATTCCGATAGTAGCAAGTGCAGGTTTCATCAAGGGAACGATAACCTTGATAAATGTCTTCCAAAGGCCGGCTCCGTCAATATAAGCTGCCTCATCAAGTTCCTTAGGGATATCCTCCATAAATCCTGAACAGATAAGGATTGACATCGCAAGTGAGAATGCTGAATACGGAAGTATCAGTGATGTATACGTATTAAGCAGTCCGAGATTTGATATAGTCTTATATACGGGAAGCAGTGATGCATGGATAGGGATTGTTAGTCCCAGCATGAACATTGCATATGCCCATTTGCTTAGCTTCCATTGTATTCGCGACATGGCGAATGTCGCCATCATCGCCGCAAAAATGGATATAAGTATTGTACTTACCGTAATAATGACACTGTTTATAAACTGTCTGATGATCTTCGGAAGTTGGAATCCTCCCTCTTCTGTACCTTCGATATTACCTGCGGCCTTCTTGTCTCTGCCGCCCTTGCCCCAGAATGCGGTATCATAGTTTTCCCATTTCCATTCATTAGGAAGTCCTGCAACATTTTCACCGAATATTTCCTCGTTTGTCTTCAAAGAGAACGTAAACATCCAGTAAATAGGGAAAAGGTTTATAAATGCCCAAAGGATCAATCCGACAAAGACTAATACACGAAGACCTTTATTCGTCTTTCTTACATGATACTTGGATGTATCAAGCTTTAAAGTACTTTGTTCTACATTTGTCTGATTATTTTTTTCCATATATATCCCTCTCCTTAAATATAAATCCTATAAGAATAGCAAAGAAGAAACATAATATGATCAGAAGAACAGCAATCGCACTGCCGATACCGTACTGGTTGGCTTTGAACAGCTGGTTGATCATGATGATACTGGGAACTTCAGTTGCCTTCATAGGGCCACCGTTTGTCAGGACATATATTAAATCGAATGATTTAAGTGATCCGGTAACAGCAAATATAACACTTACCTTAATGATAGGCTTAATGGTAGGAATTACAACATTCCAGTTAACCTGCCAGTCGGTACATCCGTCAAGCTTTGCAGCCTCACGAAGTTCGGGTGAAACACCCTTTACTCCCGCATAGAGCAGAAGCATATGATATCCGACATATTGCCACAGCGTAGGAACAAATACCGATCCCAAAGCAATACTCTGGTCTCCGAGCCATCTGATATTCTCACCGTCATAACCTAATGCACGAAGGAAGGTATTAAGTATACCGTATTCGGGATTGTAGATCTTCAGCCATAACTGACCGATAACTACGGTTGATATCAGAACCGGAAGGAAATATATTGAAAGGAATGCTCTTTCTCCTTTTATCTTCTTTCCTAAAGCAAGCGCAAGCGCAAGTGAGAAAGGAAGCTGAAGGAATACTGAAAGACCGGCAAGTATAAATGCGTTCTTTAAAGCACTTCCAAATTGTATTCTCTGGTTAAATAAAGTCGCATAATTCTTTAATCCGACAAAATCATTCGACGGATCGAGCGCTCTTAATCCGTTCCAATCGAATAAACTGTAATAGATTGACATAATTATCGGCGCGATCAGCAGACCGACAAACAACAATAACGCAGGAAGAAGGAACAGAAATATTGCGATATATTTTTGTTTTTGTTTCATTTTGGCACCTTCCCAATCATTATAAAAGGTCTTTCCGGCTCCTCCCTAAAGGAGTGGCCGGGAAGACCAAATATTTTCATTAATTAATACTTATAAACATCTATCATTATCTGATTTCTGCTGTTAAGCCCTTAATGAAATCTGCACCGCTAACTGCTCCACCGTATACGCTTGATACGTACTCAAGGTAGATAGCTGCCTCATCAGCAGGCATAGCATTGTCGCCGAAAAGAACATAGTCAACAGCATTAGCACAGATGGCTGCTACCTGCTGAACTAAAGGCTTAACTGAGCTTGTATCGCCCCATACCTTCCAAGCAGGAAGTCCGCTACCTTCAAGGTAACCATAGTGGCAGATAAGTCTACCGAACTCAACTGCGTAAGCAGCTGCAGCTGCGGCATTAGGTCCCTCTGATACAGCGATTGTATCTGAAGGTCCACCGATGAGCATACCAAGCTTGCCGTTTGCAGAATCAACTACAGGGAACTCACCAGCCTTAACATTGAACTTAACCTTCTCAGCATTTGAGAAATCACCACAGTTCCATGAACCGTTCTGATAGAATGCATACTTGCCAGCCATGAAGTTCTGCTTAACTTCTTCGTTACCAAGTGCGATTCCGTCGGGATCAAAGTAGCCCTTCTTGATCATGCTCTGAAGCAGATCTACTGAAGAAGCAACACCCTGATTGTTCCAGGTCTTACCAAATGTCATGATGTCCTTAAGAGCAGCAGCACCGATTGTCTTCTCGATGATGGGCTCTAAGTACTCGGTTACACACCAGGTATCATCTGTCTTACCAGCGCAGCCGAAAGGAATGATGTTCTGAGCTAAAAGCTTATCGCAGCAGTCATTGAGTTCATCCATAGTAGCGGGGATATGATCATATCCAACCTTAGCAAGGATGTCCATGTTAGCGAAAAGGGTAACGATGTTGTAAGTTGTAGGAACACCGTAGTGCTTTCCGTTGTAAGTGCTGTTACCAAGCTGAGCTGCTGTCATCTCGCCGTTGTCGATCCAAGGCTGTAATTCAGCATCAAGGCAATGAACCTTACCAGCATTTACGAAGTCACCAAGGAATGCGCCAGCCCATGTGAAGAAGATGTCAGGGAGCTCGTTAGCGCCCATAGCTGACTTGATCTTTGTCTTGTAAGCATTGTTCTCTGTAACTGTCTCTGTGATAGTTACCTTAGGATACTTTGCCTTAAGATCAGCAAGTGCCTTGTCATAAGCGGGACGGTTTCCGTCGCCCTCTGTAGCGATGTCCCAAAGAGTAAGAGTGATCTCTTTGTCAAGAACGCCGCTATCGGTTGTTGTGCTGCCTGAGTTGTTGGTGTTATTGTTGTTGCCATTATCTTTGTTCTCATCCTTAGAACATGCTGCTAAAGAGAAAACCATAGCAAGAACTAATAAAACCGCAAGAATTCGTTTCATAATTCTCCTCCTTAAAAGTGTTTCGGCAGAAATCTGCCATTTGTTGTTTATCGAAAGCGGTTATCCGCTTTAACGATCAATCTTTTTTCGTCGGTACCATATCCCAAGGGTACTCGATCGTCATTTCATCACCCTGTATCGAATAATACAATACAGCATCAGGCACATCATCATAGTAATCAAGTCTGACCTTTCCGTCACCTTCGAGGAAATAATCTCCTACGAATAAGCCATCCTCCATGAAATGTCCTTCAACAGAAAACTCAAAGTTATATCTGTCAGTCCCGACATTGGTCCAGACTCCTATGATCCCGTCCCTGGTATAAGTTTCGGTCGGAGTGTATGTATATATGCTCTTTTCATACAGAACCATGCCTTCATCGGATGATTCATATCTCATTTGGAGCTCTCCGTCGGAACCGGTCAGTGTTATGTAATTATCATCTTTATTATATGAAGTAAATTTCTTTTCTCTGCTTTTCTGGATACCGTCCACATAATACTTTTCCATATACATTGCACTGCCGTCGGTATTCAGTCTGAGTATTTCTTTGGTCTCATCGAAATTGTATGCCCAGCTCTCAACTGCGTCATCCTTACTGCAACCTGTCAAACATATAAGCAACAGTGCGATCATCAGGACGAAAACCGGCATCTTTTTTCTATTCATATGATCCCGCCTTTTTCCAAATTTCTACTGTAACGAGTATATTATATTCACGCTATCAAGTAAATGTATATTATTTACTTTCGTAAGCACTTTTTTGACTTCATTGTCATTTTTTAGACATATTGTATAAATTTATGCTTAATAATTTGTGCCTGCTTATATAAAATGTTTAAAAAAATGCCTGTTTTCGACATTTTTTTCTATTTTCCCACTGTTTAAAGCACTCTTTTTCTTGATTTATTTAGTATCTTTTGTTATTATATATAGAAGATAGTTTTACATAACAAGTGATGGTTTTTATACAAAGAAGTCAATCCTAAAAGGAGTCTTTCAGCATATGAAGAGATACATTTTGAATTTCAAAAAACTGTTCATCATGTTTGCACTGATACCTCTTATAGTTGGTATCATCGTTCTGTCGCTTATAAGCATTACCTCTTCCGTAAGCAGTATCGAAGATAATATCAAAGAAGAGCTAAGGCTTGCTGCCAAGGGACTTAAGGAGTATTACGAATACGA
>JAFZJK010000056.1 GCA_017553965.1 Lachnospiraceae bacterium
AGACTTCAGGAGCATGACATCATTAACCATAAGATATATGGTGAGGGTGAAGTCTATGACAACTCAGATGTTAAGCTGATGGAAGTTAGATTCGGTAACGACGTTAGATTCCTTAACAAGGATTCGATAGTACAGAAGCGTTTGATCGAGATCATCGATGATGAGGATCAGGCTACTGCAAGACGCAGGAACAGAAGAAATCGCAACAAAAGAAATGATTATTGATTGAGCTAAAGGGGCTGTCGCTGGTTGAGCGGCGGCCCCTATCTTAATATCGCATAGGATATACTTACGGGCTCTGTCCGGGCAGCATCCCGGACGAGATTGCCACCAAAGGCAATTCGTCCTGGGAACTACCCGTCACGAGCCCTTGTTTATACTCTGTAAGCGATATTAAGATATCGCCACGCCCGAGCCGCCGCCGCTTATAAACGTGCGACAGCCATCAACTCATATAAATTGTGTGAGGGAAAAAAGAAAAGGGCTCGATAGGATAGTTCCTAAACGAGCCTTTATGGTTAATTAAAGAGAGTTGAGTACGTCTTCGCAGTGCTGTATCATTCTTTCCATAGCACTGGGACCGGGGGCACCGATGGTGTTACGCTTCTCGACGCAGGTCTTGAGTGAGATTGCTTCGTAGATGTCCTGCTCGAATGCGGGAGAGAACTGCTTGAATTCGTCGAGTGTAAGATCATCAAGAGCACATTTCTTATCAATGCAGTAAAGAACGAGTCTGCCGATGATACCGTGTGCATCACGGAAAGGTATTCCGTGTACTACGAGATAATCTGCTGCATCGGTGGCATTTGTAAAGCCGTTCTTTGCACTCTGAGCCATTATTTCTTTGTTAAAGGTAAGAGTGGATAACATGCCTTCAAATAATGTGATGGAATCGGATACAGTATCGAGTGCATCAAAGAATGCTTCTTTATCTTCCTGTAAGTCTTTGTTATATGCCAGGGGCAGTCCTTTAAGTGCTGTAAGAAGTGTTGTCAGGCTTCCGTATACACGGCCGGTCTTGCCACGTACCAGCTCAGCTATATCAGGATTCTTTTTCTGAGGCATTATGCTGCTGCCGGTAGAATAAGCGTCATCTATTTCTATAAAGCGATATTCATTGGAGTTCCATATGATGATCTCTTCACTGAAACGTGAAAGATGCATCATGATAAGTGAGAAGCATGAGAGAAGCTCAATAAGATAATCCCTGTCGGATACACCGTCCATGGAGTTCTCTGTGGGTCCGTAAAAGTCAAGTGCATGTGCCGTCATCTCACGGTCCAAAGGATATGTAGTGCCTGCTAATGCACCGGAACCTAAAGGAGAGTAGTTCATTCTTTCTCTGGCGTCCTTTAAACGGCTGCGGTCTCTGCTGAACATCTCAAAGTATGCTCCAAGGTGATGAGCTAATGTAACAGGCTGGGCTTTCTGTAAATGTGTGAAGCCGGGCATATAGGTGTCTGTGTTTTCCTTCATGATGGAGAGGATGGTGGTAAGGAGCTTCTTAAGCTTTTTACCTATCTCAACGGCTGCACTTCTTGAGTACATACGCATATCAAGAGCTACCTGATCGTTACGGCTGCGTCCTGTATGAAGCTTTTTGCCGGCATCCCCTATACGTTCTGTAAGTACTGCCTCTACAAAGCTGTGGATATCTTCGGCGGTCATATCAATCTCGAGCTTACCGGACTCTATATCACTGTATATTTCGGTAAGGGTTTTATGTATAAGTTCTGCTTCTTCTGCAGAAATGATGCCACGGTTACCAAGCATTAATGCGTGTGCCATGCTGCCCTTTATATCCTCACGCCAGAAACGGCTGTCAAAGGATATGGAAGAGTTGTATTTAGCAACCAGTTCATTAGTTTCGCCGGTAAAACGGCCTCCCCAGAGTTTCATCTATATGTCCTCCTGATCAAAGGTATTGTATTATTCTTGACATTTTTACCATATCATAATACTTATAAATCAATGTATAGTCAATAGTTTTCTTTATTTAATAAAGATATTTTCAAGAAAAGTTGACAAATGGTGATAAAAATCATATTATATTATTTAGATGTTGAAAATTTGACCGGAGGCTTTTGAGCATGGGAAGAAAAAACGACACTGAGGTTATAATCAAGAATAAAAGATATAGACTTTCAGGCTTTGAGAATGAAGAGTATCTGCAAAGGATAGCAGGCTTTTTGAACAATAAGTTTGCCGAGATCAAGAAGCAGGATATATATAAGAATCTCGACAGCGAAATGAGAGCCATTTTCCTTGAGATTAACCTTGTGGATGAGTACTTCAAGATGAAAAATAAATATGAGGAATCTGAAGCAGACAGTGAGTCCAAGAGTAACGAAATATACTCTATGAAGCATGAGATCATGAGTCTTCAGTCTAAGCTTGAGATAGCTCAGAATGAGATAGAGAAGCAGAAAGCTTTGAATATCGAGGAGCAGAAGAAGAATATCAAGCTTGAGACAGAGCTTTCATCAGAAAGAAAGAACAGGAAAGCTTCAGATAATTGAGAGTTTTAATAGCGAATCAATGGGATGTGTTGGTTCGCTATTATTTTTTCGATAAATATAATTTGTAGGGATTAAAAAATATCCAGTAATAAATTACACATACCGTTTCTATGGTAATAAGTTCAATATTATGGTGAAAGAGTATGAATGATAAAAACATAAGGAAAAAGCCTGAGCTTCTGGCACCTGCCGGATCTTTTGATAATATGAAGGCTGTGATATCTGCCGGAGCCGATGCGGTATATATGGGAGGTAAAAGTTTTGGTGCCAGAGCATATGCCGATAATCCGGATACGGACGGAGTGATCGAAGCTATAAGGTTTTGTCATATACGTAATAAAAAGCTGTATCTAACGGTAAATACACTTCTTAAAGAAGATGAGTTAAATTCACAGTTATATGACTATATTAAGCCTTTTTATGAGGCCGGTCTTGATGCTGTGATAGTACAGGATCTTGGTGTTATGGATTATATCAGCAAGCATTTCCCTGGACTTGATATCCATCTTAGTACTCAGTGCTCACTTACCATGGCAGAAGGTGTAAAAGGCCTTACTTCCATGCTTAAGACCCCTTCTGCAGTTACCAGGCTGGTGCCTGCAAGGGAATTAAGCCTTGAAGAACTTAAAACTATGCGACGTGACACCGATCTGGAGATGGAAGTATTTATACACGGAGCTTTATGCTATTGTTACTCCGGGCAGTGCCTGCTCAGCAGCCTGGCAGGAGGTCGCAGCGGCAACAGGGGAAGGTGTGCTCAGCCTTGCAGAAGGCTGTACAAGGTTAAAATAGGTGAGCAGGAGAGTAAAGGCTATTTCCTTTCACCAAAGGATATGTGTACCATAGAGCATATACCTGAACTAATTGAGGCCGGTATCGATTCGTTTAAGATTGAAGGCAGAATGAAGTCAGGCGAGTACGGAGCCGGTGTTGTGGCAGCGTACAGAAAAGCCATAGACAGATATTATGATAGTAAAACTGAATATAGTGTAGATCCCGGTGAAAGATCAATTCTATCAGAAATTTATAACCGCGGAGGTTTTAACACCGGATATCTTTTTTCACATAATGGGAAAGATATGATGAGTACGGAGAGACCGGGACATTATGGTGTAAAGGTTGGCGAAGTATCCCGTACTTCATCAAGAAAAGCCTTTATTAAGGTGTTTAAAACTATAAATCCGGGAGATGTGCTTGAGATACGTAGCAGCCAAGCTGATGCGAAGCCTGTATATGAGTTTACATCAGGGGCTAAATACATGGAAGGTGCGGTATTTGATGTTCTTACCATGAAGGACCGCTTGGCAGCCGGAGGTATGGGTGTATATAGGACCAGAAACCAAAGTTTGCTTGATGCCATATCGGATAGTTACATCAAAACTACTTTGAGACAGCCGGTAGATATAGATCTTGTATGCAAAAATGGTGAGGCACTTAAGCTTACCTTGTCAACGCAGAATGATAAGGCTGAAGATCATAAGGTCAACGTGTCAATTACGGGGAATGTCGTTGAAGTAGCTAGGAATGCCGCAAGTACTTTAGATGCATTAAAAGCTCAGGTCAGTAAACTTGGGAATACCGATTACGTGGCTCGGAATGTAACGGTAAGAGTGGATAATAACATATTTGTACAGGTTGGAGAGCTTAACAGATTAAGACGTGAGGCCGTGGAGGCATTAAACAAAAAGCTGTGCGCGTTATATGAAAGAAGCTTAAAACTTGATGAGAATTCAGGAAGTAGCTGTGAGTCGGATAATACTTCTGGATTAAATGAGAAAGAAAGTATTATAGCTGAGTATCAGGATGCTTTAGATCATTCGGTAACCTACTCGGCCTATATAAAAACATTTAAACAGCTTAAAAACCTTATAAATGCTGACACTTCCGGTATCATAAATGATATCTATATCGACATAGATGAAGAAAAAGCCGGTGAGATAATTGAGTTTTGTAATGAAAGTAGTAAAAAGCTCTATTTTGTATTGCCCAGGATCATCAGAGCAGGGTATTATAAAAAGGTATTTGATTTTTGCAAGGAATATAAGGATAAATGCAGCTTTATAGCATCCAATTACGAAGCGGTAAATATCTTGAAAGAGGTAGGGGCAGACTACAGAACGGATTATAATATCTATTCCATGAACTCTACGGCTGCAAACGCTATAGGGACATTACATACCATACCCTTTGAACTTAATGAAAAAGAGCTTGGAGAGCTGGTAGACCGTGATGGTTCCGGTGAAATGGTAATATACGGGTTGCTGCCTGCTATGGTTTCGGCACAGTGTGTAGGTAAGACCGTTACCGGTGAGTGTAAATACCGCGGTCCTATGAAAATGACTGACGAAAAGGGGTACACATTTACTGCTCATCAGGAATGTAAGCATTGTTATAACGTAATATACAATTCTGCAGTGTTAAATCTAATGCACCGTTATGACAATCTGGTACGTTCCGGATGCAGACGTTTTGGACTCAGATTTACATTTGAGAGTGAAAGCGAGATAAAGCTGGTTGTAAAATGTTTGGATAGCTTAATAAATGGCGAAAAATACATATTCCCGGATGAGATCATGGGGCTTAAGCTTACAAACGGCCATTATATGCGCGGAGTTGAATAAAATAATTATTAAATATACGGAAATATAAGCATAATGTTACGTAAATATTAATTAATAAATGGCTTGCACTTATTAAAAAATAGGTTTATAATACTATTCAGTATAAGATTTATAACACACCTATAGCAGGAGGCAGGCAGATGGTCGAAGCTACAAGCTGTGGCGGTGTTGTTATTTTCAGAGGGAAGATACTTCTGCTTTATAAGAATTATAAGAACAAGTATGAAGGTTGGGTTCTTCCCAAGGGAACGGTAGAACAGGGTGAAGAGCATAACGAGACTGCGCTCAGAGAAGTAAAGGAAGAAACGGGGGTTTCTGCCCAGATCATCAAATATGTGGGCAAAAGCCAATATTCTTTTAATACTCCTCAAAATGTTGTATCCAAAGACGTTCACTGGTTTCTTATGATGTCTGACAGCTATTACAGCAAGCCACAGAGAGAAGAGTACTTTTGTGACTCGGGTTATTACAAGTACCATGAAGCGTATCATCTTCTAAAGTTTGCAAACGAAAAACAGATTTTAGAGCAGGCGTATAATGAGTATCTTGACTTAAAGAGGAGTAACCTTTGGGGAAGTAAGAAGTACTACTAAAATCGGGCTGTCACACATTTTTGTGTGGCAGCTATTTTCTTGTGTAGCGTAGTATCCGTCGGAAAAACTTCGGGAGTTTTGTATTTTATGGAAGAAAGTACCAATACGATAGATAACAGTCAAAAGAAAAGTCTTAAAGAAAAGCTTATGAACCGTGAGGTAATAACCTATATAATAGCCGGTGTGCTTACCACGGTTGTTAACCTCATAGCAAAGTTTATCTTTAAAAACCTTATGGGTATAGAAGAAAACCTGACTACGGCGCTTGCCTGGGTGGTGGCTGTTGCTTTTGCTTATGTTATAAATAATTACTGGGTATTCCTTAAGGGAAACGAAGGTGCTGGAAAAGAGACCGTCAAGATCATTAAATTTACGATAGCCCGTATCGGTACATACATCATAGAGGCGGGCGGCATATATCTGCTGATCACCAGACAGCATATAGACGGTATACTCGGTATCATACCTTCTCTGCTTGATAAGATCAATTCAATGTCAAATGCAGATAATATAAAATTCTGGATAGTACAGCTTCCGCTTCAGTTTCTGGTGATCGTGCTGAACTATGTATTCAGTAAGCTGTTCGTATTTGTAACTAAAAAAGATAATGCCGGGAAGAGTGAAGATGGAGAGCAGAGTAATTCTTAAAAAAGGCGAAGGCAGGCTTTTGAAAAAAGGTGGCCTTTGGATATATGACAATGAGATAGCCGAGCAGGACCTTAAAGGCGAGAACGGCTCGATCGTTGATGTGCTTGATTTTGACGGATACTTTTTAGGTAACGGCTTTATCAATACCAATTCAAAGATACGTATAAGGATGCTTACCAGGCGTACCAGGATAGGTGAGGATATCTCTCTGGATGACCTGATTTCTGAGAGAGTAAGAACAGCCTGGGAATACAGAAAGACAGTATGTGATACTTCAAGCTGCAGGCTGATATTCGGTGAGGCTGACTTTTTACCGGGCATTGTAATAGATAAGTTTGAGGATGTGCTGGTGGTTGAATCACTTGCACTCGGTATAGACAGGTTAAAAGACAAAATACTGGGCGGGGTTAAGAAAATACTCGCCGATGACGATATAAAGATAAGAGGTATATTCGAGAGGAGTGACTCCAAGGTAAGATTGGAGGAAGGCCTCGAGCGATATAAGGGTTTTATTGGAGAAGAGTTCGATACAAAGGTTCTGATCAATGAAAACGGTGTAAAGTATTATGTGGACGTTTGCGATGGTCAGAAAACGGGCTTTTTCCTTGATCAGAAATATAACAGAAGAGCTGTTTCCGGTATCTGTAAGGGTAAGGAAGTGCTTGACTGCTTTACCCATACGGGTTCTTTTGCGCTAAATGCGGCAAAAGGCGGTGCATCGCATGTTACAGCGGTGGACATATCGGATCTGGGTATCAGCCAAGCACGCGAAAATGCAGAACTTAACGGCTTTTCATCAAGAATGGATTTTGTAACCAGGGATGTGTTTGAATATCTGCCGGAGCTTGCAGCAGAAGGAAAGAAGTTTGACGTGATCATACTTGATCCGCCGGCTTTTACAAAATCCAGGGATTCTGTTAAAAACGCCTCTAAGGGATATAAGGAGATAAACCTTAGAGCTATGAAATTGTTAAAAGACGGAGGATATCTTGCTACCTGCTCATGTTCTCATTTTATGACACAGGAGCTGTTTTTTGAGGCGGTGAGATCGGCTGCAAAGGATGCACACAAACGCATCCGTCAGGTGGAATACAGGACACAGGGCCCTGACCATCCGGTACTTTGGAATTCGGATACTTCTTTTTATCTGAAATTCTATATCCTTCAGGTCTGCGACGAAAAGTGATACATTAAGATTATCCAGGGAGGGACATTGTGGTCACATTTAATGTCAGAACAAAAAACAAAACGGTATCCATTATAGTATGCTTTTTACTGGCCGTGTTCTTTGTTATTGCTTCAAAATATGTGGAACAGCATAAGGACATGGTGTTCGGATTTGGAGAGATGAAGCTGCCCGCCACTTCTTTCCTGGGCATTATCCAGGCAGTAATGGGCTTACTGTGTATTATAATGGTGAGCATAGATTATAAGATGGGACGCATTATGGCATTGGTATTTATGCTGGGGTCCGTTTTTTTCATGTTCATGAATATCATCAGGACCGGAGATATGTCATCGCTTCCCGGTATTTATAATTCCATAATTACCATAGTATCGGTTATGATCATTTCCAACGGTTTGTCAAAAGCAGACAAACGTGCCGTGACGGATTACCTTACGGGACTCAGAAACAGGAGAGGTCTTGTTACTTTGATCGATAAATCGATCAAGGATAAGAAGTCATTCAGCGTAGTTTATTTCGAGCTGGAGAACTTCAGAACGATCAACGACAACCTCGGTCATAAATACGGTGATGTGGCATTAAAGACCGTAGCATCCAAGCTGAGCGAGTTTGAAAACGAGGACAATGTGTATGTTAGCCGTATAGGCGGTGCTGAATTTGCAGCAGTTGTATTTGGCTCGATAGACCCTAAGAATTTTGCTGAAAAGGTTATTGAAAAGATTGGTACGAATATTACCAATACCAATGACATGGATATCAGGTTGTCGCTTTCGGTATATTCGGGTATCTGTTCATATCCCGGAGATGCAAATAATGCGGATGACATACTTAAATATGCAGACATAGCCGTATATAATGCAAGAACGGCACGCTCAAAGAACAGGATATGCTTCTTTGACAAAGAGATGAAGGAAAAGCTCTTTAGACAGATAGAGCTTGAGAGAATAGTCAGAGACAGTCTTACACATGATTATTTCTATCTGGTATACCAGCCACAGTATGATATTAACAGTAAGAAGCTGAGAGGCTTTGAAACATTACTTAGACTTAAGACTCCGGATGGAACAAGTGTTAGCCCGGGAGAGTTTATCCCAGTAGTGGAAAAATCCGAGCTGATCATGAAAGTGGACAGTTATGTTATAAGGCGTGCTCTTAAAGAGGCAAAGAGTATGGTTGATGCTGCAGGCAGCAGTATTGTTATTTCGATAAATGTTTCAGCTAAGAATATTTCTTCACACGGATTTGTTTCTGAGATCAGGGAAGGTTTGGAGGAATCCGGATTTCCTCCGCAGTGTCTTGAGATTGAGATCACGGAGTATTCATTTGCTGAAGATGATATCACTACGACGGAAAATCTTACAGAATTAAGATCGCTCGGCGTACAGATCGCCCTTGATGATTTCGGTACCGGTTATACTTCACTTTCGCAGGTTATGAGACTTCCTGTTAATCTGTTAAAGATCGACAAGAGCCTTATAGATGATATCGAGCATAATCAGGTTAACCGTGATTTTGTGGATGCTATCATCTACATGGGACATCTTATGAATTGTGATGTTATTTCAGAGGGAGTTGAATCCGATAAACAGCTTGGACTGCTTAAGGATCATGAATGTGATTATGTACAGGGCTTTGTATGGGGCAAACCCATGGAATATGAAAAAGCTTTAGAACTGTGCAAATAAAATATTAAAATCGAGGCAACTATGAAAAAAGAGTATGCACCTATTTTACCGTTTGACGGATCACAGACCGATAAGTTTGAAATGTATGACAATGCCGATTACAGATTTGGAATTGACATGTATAAGGATGAAAAGCCTGTAAAGCTTCATCATAATTCTATGATAAAGTATTACAGCTGCAAAATGGAAGATAAACCCGTAAGACTGGGCGGAGATTAAAAATAAAGCATATGCTGCTTAGCATATGCTTTTATTTTTTTGACTTTTTTTGTATTTATAGAAATCTATCCGATTTTGAAAGCTATAGAATCGATATTACATATATTTCTCGGGCTCACCGTATTTCTCACCGAAGGTTTCAACTGTAACTTTACTCATAACCTGGGGAGTAAGAGGTCTGTCCTGGAAATTTACTCTTGTTTCAGCTATTCTGTCTACAGCATCCATACCCTCGGTAACCTTACCGAAAGCTGCATAAGCGCCGTCAAGATGGGGTGCGTTTTTATGCATGATGAAGAACTGTGATCCGGCTGAATCGGGATCCATAGCACGTGCCATAGAAAGAACACCGCGGGTATGCTTTAAGTCATTCTTAAATCCGTTCTGAGCAAACTCGCCGGGGATAGAGTATCCGGGACCGCCCATACCTGTTCCGTCGGGACAGCCACCCTGGATCATGAAGCCTTCGATAACACGGTGGAAGATTAGACCGTCATAAAAGCCTTTGCTTACAAGTGAAATAAAGTTCTTTACGGAATTGGGAGCTATCTCGGGGTAAAGCTCTGCTTTAATGATATCTCCGTTTTCCATTTCGAATGTTACTATGGGATTAGCCATTTTATTATCCTCGTCTTTCTTTTATTGTTTATTTGCTATTTCATTTGCAAATTTTGTTATATCGTTTAAGTTCTTTGTGATCTCAGCGGTGGTAACAGCCTGTTTTTCTGCGGCGGAAGTAGCTTCCTTTACAGCTTCGGATACCTTATCTACCGACTTCATGATCTCATCAAAGGAACGCAGGATCTCAGTCGCTGAAGTGCCGTTCATCTGAGCTAACTTACCCATTTCTGTTGCTACTACAGCAAAGCCTCTGCCGGCTTCACCGCTTCTGGCAGCTTCTATGGAAGCGTTCAGAGCAAGTATGTTGGAACGTGATGCATTGGATTGTACTGTATTTACATTTTTTAAGCCCTGTTTAACCTTGAGTTTAACCTGCTCACTGGTATTCTGTATATCGGATATCTGTTCAGCAAGCTTGTCAGCTTCCTGGGAGATAAAGTCAATCTTTTCGGAAGCCTGCTTAAGGTTTTCATCCAGCATTTGGATCCTTTCCTTATTCTTAAGCTCTTTTTCCATGGAGAAAGCACATGTAACAACACCGACTACTTCGCCGTTCTCGGAGATGGGAGTTACGATACCTTTGATCGGTACTCCGAATACTTGGGCGGGAAGAATGCTTATCAGCTGTTCGTTGTTCTTCATGGCCTTTAACATATCTACCTGTCCGGGGTTGTCCCATTCAAGTTTAAGACCGGGTATAGCACCGGGGAGAGTGAATGATTGTGCTTCCCAAGTAGCTAAAGCCGTATCGCGGCTGCATAATGAAAGCTGTATGTCTTCACCGGTAATCTCCCTTACAAGGGGAAGTACCATTTTTAGTGCTTCTAACATTTTACTTTCCATATTAGTTCCATCCCTTCTTGACCGACTGTCAAACGTTGTAAAAACTAAATCTGCCGTTATTTTAACTATATATTATTATCATTAAAAATGCAATCTTTTTTTGGCTTTATCTTTGTTGACGGTGACTAAAAAATATTGTAAAATCGATAATAGATTTTATATCGGAGGGGTATATGAAAAACATAATAAAGTTAAATAAAAACGATAAAATCGTAAGTTTCGGAAGAACGGGGATAAATGAAGCGGGGACGGCACTTTTTTGGACAGGAAGTGCTATAGAGTTCAATATTTGTGCGTCCGAACTCTGTGTTTCCATAGAATGTTGGTATGCGGAGCGTGAGCTGATGATCGATATTATCTTGGATGGGGAGAGATCACAGAAGCTTATTCTTAAAAACGGGCTGGACAAGTATAACGTATTCAGGGGGATGAATCCGGAGAAGCCTGTAAATGTCAGGATAGTAAGGGATACACAGTGTATGCCTGATGATTCTACTTCTTATATACTTCTTTCGGAGCTTGAAACGGATGGTAAACTTACTACTGCGCCGAAGTATGACTTTAATATCGAGTTTATCGGTGACAGTCTTACCTCGGGTGAGGGCTGTGGACTTATAAAGAGGGACGAATGGGCTCCTGTGGTATTTGACGCTCTTGACAGTTATACATATCAGGTGGCAAGAACTCTTGATGCTAGATACAGTGTCCTTTCACAGAGCGGATGGGGACTTTATGCATCATGGGATGGAAACTTTAAAAATGTTTTGCCTGATTATTATGAACTGGTATGCGGGACATCCGGGTGTAAGAGGGCAATCAGTTTGGGTGCTCATGATACATATGATTTTACGTCTACGGAAATGGATGTGGTTCTTATTAATCTGGGGACTAATGACTGGAATGCTTTAAACACCGACAGGTTTGATAATGACAAGTTTTTAAAGGATTTTAAAGAGAAAGGGATCGAGTTTTT
Source organism: Lachnospiraceae bacterium (assembly GCA_017553965.1). The sequence continues at coordinate 11,909 of JAFZJK010000056.1, forward strand.
AAAAAAGGTACGTAAACTAAACAGTACCTGTCTGATAATCTGGGCGTACGGGATGCTCGGACATGAGATGGAGCCATATATTAAGGAGATAATAAGAGAATACGTTATAGAGACCGGTGACAAACGTGCAGAGTATCTAAGATTACCGAAATGCACACCTGCTGAACTGGGGGCAAGGTTCCATCCGACACCGGAAGCACATTATAAAACAGCAGGTATAATAGCGGATCATATCAGGTCTGTACAGGCGTATATGCTTAGATGAAAATGATGAAAACCCTCCATAATATTCCGGGTTTTCTTTGATTAACCGCGTCAAGCGTCACATGGACCGACTGTCAAATGCTGCAATAGCAGCATTTGACGTATAATAAAAATGTTACATATTTTTTAAGAATTACTTGTAAATTTTCAGAAAATATAGTAGAATATCTATATATATCTTTTATTTACGAAAGGGCTCAGAAATATGAAAATAAGCGATTTCCTAAGAATGAAGATAACTCCTGAAAACAAGCAGTTTGATATGATCAAAAATATCAGATTTTTAGATGATAAAAATGTGGTACTTGCCGGAAAAGCAACTACCACAGTTACTGCATTCTGTGAAGCTTTTTTTGACTATGTTAACAGAAATTACAGATCTTCAAGAGGTGCTGAAAAACTCATAAAGTCCAACCGCAAAAAGATCAGCCGTTTAAGCGGCAGTGAGAGTATGATACTGGTACAGCGCATACTTGAAGAAATAAGTAATGACTATGCAATAACCCATTTCCACATTACTTGTGAGATGGCAACACCGATTAAGAAGCCTGTGAATACAGTTCAACCTGTTCAAGCAGCAACGCAGGTGCAGCAACCGGAAGTTCAACAGCCGGTTGCCGATCAGAGCTTTTTATCTAAGGCACAGCCTTTTGTAAACGCAGCTCCGGTTAACAACAATGAGTCATCAAGAATACGCGTATTAGAGTCAGAACTTGGCAGACTTCAGCCTGAACCTGATAAGAAGCTTGCAGCAGCTACACAGGAGATCGCAGCTGTGGTAGCCGGTCAGAGTGTTAATAATGTACAGGTTACAGAAAATATCGTTCCCGATACAGAGTCCAATGTTGTAAATATTGAGCAGAACATAGAAAATGCTGCAAATAATGTACAGGAAGCTGCCGTACAGGCTTCAGAAGTTGTAATGAACGATGCAGAGGCTAATGCAACAACCGTTGAACAGGCTGCAGAGACTGTGCAGGATTTAGCTGAAAACGTAGTTAGTGCTGAAGCAGTAGAACAGGTTGCTGAAAACGTAGCATCTGAAGTGCAGGAAGCTTCAGAGCAGGTAGCACCGTCAACAGAAACCGAAGCAGAGGATGATGCAGAAGATACATCCGAGACTGAGGTACAGTCAAATGCTCCTGCCGGAAATAACCAAAATCAGAATAATCAGTACCAGAATAAAAAGCTTTCCAAGAAAGAAAAGAAGAGACAGAGGATAGCAGGTGATCTGTCTGATGCCAGAATGAAACCCGGAAAGGGAATCAAACCTTTGAAGGATTTCAAAGAGGCTACCAGATTTATGGATGCCGGACTGACCAAGAGTAAGCTTAATCTTAATGAAATCCCCTGCATAGCCGTAATAGAAGAGAATAAAGTACCTACTATTGAGGAAGTACCTTGTATAGCAGTTATAGAAGATAATACTGTTCCTACTATGGAAGAAGTGCCCTACGTAGGTGTTGAAGATAAACCCGAGTATCTTAATGTAATAATCGGAGAGGAACCTAAGGCACCGGAAGCACCAGTAAAGGATGAAACACCTGTAACTACACCTGTTACTCCGGTAACACCTGTGTCAGCTACACCGGTTGCTCCTACACAGCCTTCTCCGGTTGAACAACCTGCACCCGCAGTTACTCCTGTAGTTTCAACAGAACCTGTTGCCCCTGCGGCACCTGTAGCTACAGAAACGCCTGTAGCGCCTGCTTTTACAGCTGCACCTGTTAATCCGGTTCCCGTACAGCAGGCAACGCCTGTACAGCCTGTAACTCCTATACAGACAGCTCCTGTACAACCCATACCCGTTGCACCTGTATCAGTACCTCCTGTAACTCCTGTAGCACCTGTAGTTAATGTGCCTCCGGTACAGCCTATAAAACCTGTAAGTATAAATTCCGTAAAAGCACAGGCTGCTTCCGAGATCAAGGATAAAAAGGATATACGTAAGCAGATATCCGATGCTATAACACTTAACAAACAGGTTATATTTGTCGGACCTTCAGGCACAGGTAAAACATATCAGGTTAGAAAATATGTAAGAAGAATGACCAAGGGATATGACGGATTTAAGTTTGTGCAGTTCCATCAGTCCTATGAGTATTCAGATTTTATAGAGGGCTTACGTCCTGCTAATATAGTTAATACCAGCAGCCCTACCAATGTACGTCTTGACGGTATATTTAAGGCTTTCTGTAGAAAAATAGTTGAAGACAACCTTGAAAATGCTGTACCCGGTTTTTCAACAATGTATTCTGAAAAGAAACAAAAAATTGTACAGGGGCTGTATGAGAGGATCAGGGACAAAAAGGAAGCCATTGATGACGGCCTTACAAATGAGTATTTTGCTCCCGGCAGCGAAGAGTATACATTTGAAAACGGTGTAAAGGATTATTACTTCATAATAGATGAAGTAAATCGTGCAGATGTCTCTAAGGTTTTTGGTGATGTGCTTTTCGTACTTGATGAAGATTACAGGGGCATAGAGAACAGGTTTGATACAAGACTCAGCAACCTTAAGTCATACAGGATCGTTCAGGCGGATGACATAGGAAAGGCTAATTACAGCACCTCACATATCGGATTTGCTGAGCAGATGAAGTTTGACTGCTTTGAGCATGGATTCTTTATACCGAAGAACCTGCATATCATCTGTACCATGAATGAGATCGATAATTCCGCAAGTTCTATGGATTTCTCATTTAAACGTAAGTTTAACTGGGTAAATATCAATACCGAAGATATAATGCTTTCATCCCTAAAGGAGATACATAAGGGTAAGGCAATGTATTGGCTTGACAGGCTAGCTGAAAACATCAATCTGGTTAACCGGCTGATAAGCGACGGCATTTCGCCCGAACATTGTTTGGGACCTGCATTTTTCAGGGATCTGAATGAGTCAACATACAGTATTGATACGGTATTTGATAACACTATTGAGCCGATCTTAAGAGAATACCTTAAGGGCCAGCCTACGGACATAACTGAAAGGTTCGTTTCCGAGTGCAAAAAGGCACTTAAGCTCGGTATCTGATAAACGGGAGTAAATAAATGGCAGTTAATATATATTATGCTGATATCGGCAGGCTGTTAACTGTACCCGGAGAATATGAGAAGCTTATGGAGCATCTTTCGGATGAAAGATGCTCTAAAACTTTAAAGATAAAGCATTTGGAGGGTAAATGCAGATCCGTCGGAGCCGGGCTGCTTTTGGACAAGGCTTTATCCGCATACGGGTTAAGAGAAAAGGATATGGTGTATACGTACGGAAAGAGCGGTAAGCCTGCATTTGCAGGTCACCCTGACCTTTTCTTTAATCTGTCTCATTCCGGGAGCAGAGTAATGTGTATACTGGCTGATGTACCTGTCGGCTGTGATGTGGAAAAAATAGGAAAAGCAAATCCTAAAATAGCTAAACGCTTTTTTACGGAGAATGAAAACATGGAACTTGATGCTGCCGGGAGTATCGGTGAGCAGCAATATAGGGAGCTGTTTTATTCTTACTGGACATTAAAGGAAAGCTTCGTTAAGTGTACAGGTCAGGGACTGGGGTGTCCGTTTGGCAGCTTTTCTTTTACAAAAGAGGGAAACTCTTATAAGATAAAGGATAGACCAAGATATAAGTTTATTACATTTTCTGATGAAGAAAGAATCGGAAGTGCTCAATCCAGATATGCTTATGCAGTATGTCTGGAATCAAAGAGTATTCCAAAGTATTCTGTTGAACATATTGAGATATAGTCATAAATATAAGGTCATATATATTATAAAACAGTGCTGAACATACAAAATATAAGCGCCTGCTTATGGATTTAAGCAGGCGCTGTTTTTATATATGATTAACCTTTTTTGCTTTTTGCGATCATGTAAATACCGTAACCTGTAAGAACAGAACCGAATGCGATAAGTATTATGGCGATTATTACACCCGATGTTTTGTTGTTAGGCTCTGAACTTGATTTACCGGGCTTTACAACAGAAGTATCAGTGGGAACGGTGGTATTTGTACTATCATCTGACTCGGTATTGCTGTCAGAAGGTACATCCGTTATATCGTCGGGCTCATCAACTGTAGGAGCTTCTATAACAGGAGCAGGCTCTTCACCGTCTTTAGTAAAGATAACTGATACATCGTCAATATACATATCTGAATTTCCGTTTGTCTCGAAATAGATATATGCCGATGAGAGCTTTTCGGGTACGTCAAAGTTTATAGATACCGGAGTCCAGTCACCTGTACTCTTTACGGTTTTTAATGCTGTATCCTCACCTGTACTTAAGCCTACGGTGATCTCTGTATCTTCGGTCTTAACATATGATGTAAAGGTTACGTTTTTACCTGAAAACTTTGATATATCAAGCATACAGGTCGCATCCTGTTCAGCTCTTTCGCAAAGAAGTGAGTATCCAACCTTCTGGTCGGGAGTGTGATTGATCAATGCCATAAGACGAAGGCTTGGCATGTGACCGGTTCCACGTTTGTAAAATCCTGCCGAATCTGCTGTATAAGTGGTTTTAACTCCCATGTCGTCCACGTAGGGTTCGAAGTCAACATCTATATCTTTGAGTTCAGTAAGTGTTTCAGCAAGTGTTAAACTGAATTCTTCGCCTTTACCTGCCATAAGTACGCCATAGTATGCAGGCTTACGTGTTAAGTTGTAAGTAAAGAGAAGAGGATATCCGTCGGAGATCCATGAGCAGTCATCGGTAAGACCCCAGATGGTAACCGATGTAAGGTTTACACCGTCCTTAACTGCTTCAACCATTGCCTTAAAAAGGTCATAATAGAATAATGCCTGATAGTACCACTGGTTATCACCGCGGTGTGTACATTTAACGTCAAGCTCTGTTACCTGGACTTCATCCACGATTGCATCGTACTGACGCATTGCATTGATGTATTGTTCTACGTTATTGTTATCACTTAAGTGACCCTGCATACCTATACCGTCGATAAGACCGTCACCGGCTATGGTACCGTCTCCGCCGGCTTTAATGACTGAAGATTTGATCATCTGTTGATTTTTGTTCCAGTCTCTTTTGGTAAGGAAGTCTGTTACGACACTTACTCTGGCGGGGAACCATTCGTTGTAATCGTTATAGTAAAGCTTGGGAAGGATGGAAGAGAGGTCACCGTTGGGATCGAGACCGTAATCTGCCGCATATTCCTTGGAATACTTAACCTCAGCTTCTCTTGCAAACAGGAATGCGTAGTAAAGAAACTCGGGTCCGATGATCCTGTACCACCAGCTTCTTCTTAAGCCGTCATCTTTTCCTTCGTCAACAGCTTCGTTAACTACGTCAATTGCGTAGATCGTATCAGCGTAACCGTTGGCATAAACATATTCCAAAGCTCCGTATATGTAGCTGCGCATTCTTTCTATCAGAACATCGCGTTCAACTATGCATTCGGGATCAAGCTCTGCATTTTCGTTTGTGGTTGCAACACCATTTACTGTAGCTTTAAAATCCTTTGCAAAGAAATTGATATTAACCTGAGAATGCCATAAGAGTACGTGGAAACGCATTGCAATGCCGTTTTCCTCTGCGTAGTCAAGCATTTCTTTTCCTGCGGGATTGATCTTGAATAAAGTTTCTGAAGTTTTATTAAAGTTATATGCGGGTTTTAATTCGTTACCGCTTGTGATGCTGTTAAATACCTGAGCTATAAGAGCTTCTTTTTCGGGAGTACCGATCTCAAGCTTGGGATTATGAAAGTTATTGACTGATTCGCAGGCGGCGCCTACTTTGAAATAATCCTTATATACCTCTGCCAGGCTTTCGTATTCCGATGTGTCCACATAAGTGGCAGCGAATGCTGTAAGCCCCGGTACGGCCAAAGAGATGATAAGTGTAAGAGCTAGCAAAAAGGACACTGCTCTTATGGTACGTTTTTTCATTGTAAACCTCCAAATGATAGTTCTTTTTGCATCATAACATCCGTCATGACACTTGCCCGTATTTTACCAAAAAAAGAGAGAAAATAAAAGTCATATATTGTTAAAAAGTCATGCATAGTTGCTTATAATTTGCTTATATTTTCCTTGACTGTATATAAAAATTTCATTATAATCAACGATAAGAGAATAAACTCTTATTATACTTCGGAGGTGCGGTATGAGCAGCGGAAAGGTGATTTTTGCGAATATAATCGGATTGTTGTTAAAAGTCGGATTTTGTGTATTCCTTTTTTTGACACTTGACGATCATGTATGGATCAAGGTTGTAGCTATTATTCTTTGTGTTCTTTTACTTGTTAAGGATGTATATATAAGTGCCCTTATCAATTCTGAGACCATCAGTGCTAATTCAAAGTATAAATGGCATGACAGAAAAAGAATAGCATTATTCGGACTTCCCTGGACTTTCACAAGATATTGTCTTACAAATGAGAAGCTGGTTATGATAAAAGGCTTATTTAATACCAGAGAGGATGAGGTTAAGCTTTACCGTGTTACAGACTTTGCTCTTACCAGAAAGTTCTGGCAGAAGCTTTTCGGACTCGGTACATTGGAGGTTAAGTCTTCCGATAAGACCTGCCCTTCACTTCCTCTTATAAATATTAAAAAGTCAAATGCAGTAAAAGAGCTTATCTCAAAGCTTGTTGAGGATGAGCGTGACAGAAAGAGAGTTACCGGACGTGAGATCATCAATAATCACGATCATGATTGTGACGGAATGGACGATTATGATAACGATAATGATATTGACAACAGCGGTGAGATTTTCTGATAGGAACGGAGGGCAACTATCATGCAGGTAATGTTAAATGAAGAAGAGCAAAAGAGACAAGAAGAGATAGAGGCTTACGAGCAGGAAAAAGAAGCAGAAATGGCTCAAAAGGCTATTAATGACAAGGCTAAAAGAAAGAAGGCCGATAAGTATTTCAGACTGATCGTATTCGGTTTGATCTTCTTAACACTGGCTGCGGTTGCTATTAACTGGCTGGTTAATTCAAACGGTCTGGCATATTAATAATATAAGATCAGAGCTATCCATACGGATGGCTCTTTTTTTATGGCAAAATTAGTATAAATATGAGCAAAAAAACAGATGAATTATAAAAAAATATATTATAAAATAAACGCATAGGGGTAGTAAAAGGTTTTAGTAACCTAAATACAAAGATTTGGAGGTATTATAATGTTAAGAGTAGCAAAAACAGAGAACGGTATGGTAAGAGGTCTGCCCGCAGCAGATCCCAGAATAACTTCTTTTAAGGGTATCCCTTTCGCAGCACCGCCCGTAGGTGAGAACAGATGGAGAGCACCTCAGCCCGCGGCTGACTGGGAAGGCGTAAGAGACTGTTTTGAGTTCGCACCCATTTCAGTACAGGACCAGCCTGCAGTTGGTACCGATATTTACTGCAGAGAGTGGCATGTGGATCCCGATATCCCCATGGGTGAGGATTGTTTGTATCTTAATATCTGGACACCCGCTAAGAAGACCGATGAGAAGCTTCCCGTATTTGTATGGTACTTCGGTGGCGGCTTCCAGTGGGGCTATACTGCCGAGATGGAATTTGACGGTGAGAGAATGGCAAGACGTGGTATCGTAGTGGTATCCGTTAACTATAGACTTGGTGCACTCGGTTTCCTTGTACATCCCGAGATTACAAAAAACCAGCCTGAGAACCCCGCTAACTTTGGTCACCTTGACCAGCAGGCAGGCCTTCGCTGGGTACATAGAAATATAGCTGCATTCGGCGGTGATCCTGATAACATTACCATTTCGGGTCAGTCTGCAGGCGGTGGAAGTACACTGGCTCAGATCACATGTGACCAGAACAAGGGTCTTATCAAAAACGCTGTCATCATGAGCGGTATGATCAAGAATCCTTATATGAATAATCCTTTCTTTAAGCAGCTCACACTTGAGGAAGCTGGAAAGTTCGGCGAGGAGCTCTTTGAGATGCTCGGTGTTAAGACATTGGAGGAAGCAAGAAAGCTGGATGCATTCTTTATCCGTGATACTTATGCAGAGTTCAGAAACAAGAAAGGATTCATGTTTGCTACGGTACAGGATAATGTATTCTGCGACGGCGATACATATGCTAAGCTTGCAAGCGGCAAGGGTAATGATGTAAATATCATGGCAGGTAACACTGTTGATGAATTCCCGGCTGCTATATTTGCTGATTCCGAGGCTGATTTTGAAGCTAAGGCTAAGCAGATATTCGGAGCTGATGCGGATAAATTCCTTGCAATCCCTGAGGCACATGAGAAGAAGGGTGACAAGATGTATGCATCCGTTCAGGGTATCGAATGTGCTGTTAAGAATGTATTTAATAAACTTTCTGCATTGGATACAGGTAGAAATTATTACTATTACAGATTTAATCCCGATATCCCCGGATGGGATAACCCCGGTTCATTCCATTCGGTAGACTTATGGTTCTGGTTTGAGACACTGGCTAAGTGCTGGAGACCTTTTGTCGGAAGACATTACGACCTTGCACGTCAGATGTGTAATTATATCACCAACTTTGTTAAGACCGGTAATCCTAACGGCAAAGATGCTGACGGCGCCGATATGCCTTACTGGACAAATTATACCGACAAGGTACACGGCGAGATGAATTTCATCAAGCAGGGAAGCATACCCACAAACGGAAATACTGAATTTGTTGATTTTATTGCAGACTATATCGGTAAGAACTAAAGAACCGGTCATTTAAGAGGAGGATAAGCCGCCTGTAAGTTGCTTACGGGCGGCGATACTGTTATGAAACCTATAATCGGAGTGGATTGTCCGGACAATGATGTAATAAGAGTAAATGATGTATATTATATGGTCAGTACTTCTATGTACTTTTGTCCGGGATGCGAGATAATGAGGTCAAAGGATCTTATACACTGGGAGCATGCTTCGTTTGTATATGATACTCTTGACGGCACTGATGCCCAGAGGCTTGTCGGTAAAGAGAATGTTTACGGTAAGGGTATGTGGGCCGCCAGCTTCAGGTTTCATAACGGGACTTTTTATATAGCATTCGTATGCAATGATACACATAAGACCTATCTGTATAGATCAGAGTCGATCAATGGGCCTTGGAGAAAATCATATATAGATGGATTTTTCCATGATTGTTCACTTTTGTTTGATGATGATAAGGTATATATTGCTTACGGAAACAGGGACGTTTATATAACCGAACTTAACAGTGACCTTACCGGACCGAAGGAAGGCGGGCTTCACAGGCTGGCCGTTTCGGATTCGAGAAAGACACCTCTCGGTTATGAAGGAACGCATTTTTATAAGATAAACGGTAAGTATTATCTTTTCTTTATACATTCACTCGAAAACAGATGGTTCAGAGCAGAAAGCTGCTTTGTATCGGACAGTGTGGACGGAGAGTTTACGGGAAAGGATGTATTTGTTGATGATGCCGGATGGTTCTGTTCCGGTATAGCACAGGGAGCTATAGTGGATACCCCCGACGGGAAATGGTATGCAATGCTGTTTCAGGATAGGGGAGCCTCGGGCCGTATCCCTTATATAGTTCCGGTCACATGGGAGAATGATTTCCCTGTGTTCGGTAATGACGGTAAGCTTCCTGAGAGCTTTGAACTTCCGGAAGAAGACAAGGAGAGCTACAAGTCGTTGGTTGGAAGTGATGACTTCATGAAGATATATAGTGAAGATTCATGCTTCGGATTTAAGAATATCTGGCAGTTTAATCATGAGCCCAACCTGCTTCTTATTAATAGGAACACTAAATCGGGCATTTTCTCGATCACGACAGATAAGATATGCACTTCACTTACCGAGGCGCAAAATGTATTAACACAGCGAATGCACGAGATGTGCTGCGAGGCGGAGATCACCGTTCTCGGGGGGGAGCTTTCTAAGGGTGACTTTGCCGGACTCGCTGTTATGCAGTATCTGTACGGTTTTATAGGCTTAACGGATAACGGAGCGGGCTATGAGATCGTATATATGGAAAGAGAAGAGGAAGGACATAAGGATATCATTAAGAAAATTGATATAACTCCTTCACCTGTGGTTAGGTTTAAGATCAGAGCTGATTTTTCTGACAGAAAGGATGAAGCAAATTTCTTCTATGACTGCGGTCTGGGATGGAAGCAGATACCTTGCACTAAGAAGATGAGATTCAGACTTGAACATTTTACAGGTAACAGATTCGGTCTGGCCATGTTCTCAACAGAAACAAAAGGAGGCACAGCCTCCTTTGGAAATTTCATTTATAGGTATACGGAATAATTTAGGTAACCTTCCTGCACATGACGCGGTATTCGCGTGGTGTGCAGTTTTTTTTGCGCTTAAATGTACGGTTGAAGGTTGAAATGCTGGAGAAGCCGGTGCGCAGAGCAACCTCTGTTACGGACAGGTCAGCCTCTGCAAGCATCTGTTCTGCGGCTTGAAGACGCTTGTATATCAAGTAATCATAGAAAGTGGTACCTGTGTACTTTTTAAAGAGCCTTGAAAAATGGAACTTCGAAAAACCGCTGTGCTCAGCAACCATCTCTAATGTGAGGTCTTCGCAGAAGTACTCATTGATATAGTTAAGCACGCTGTTAAAACGGTGCAGGTATTCTTTCTTGGTAATAAGATTAAGGCCTGCAAAAGCATCGGTCTTTTTAAGATGATCCTGACCTAAAAGTACAAACATCTTATATATATCAGAATAGATAGAAAGCTCATAGAACTCAGCGGAAGAGAAATACTCGTCACGCATATGGGCTAAGAGACGATGTATCTCATCATATACCTGGGGATATGTGTCAGCAGTAATATGTATAAACTTGGTAAACAAAGGCTTGATACCGGTGAAACCGGACATGCTGACTATATTATCTACATCAAGCAGGTAGATAAATCGGCTGCCCTTATGAGGTGCCTCGATTTTATGTATCTCAAAAGGAGGTACGATAAGGATATCGCCTTCATTTATTTCATAACATTCACTCTGACTGTATACTCTGTACCAGTTTTCTACCGGGACAATGATCTCTATGGCATTATGCCTATGAAAATCAAATGGTATGGGAAGGTTGTTATACCATATCCTTATACCGGTGTCGCTTCTGAAGCTTATTTCCTCTACATTTTCCTTAACACTCCTGTATCCGGGAAAGTCGCTGTTTTTCTTGTAAAACCCGACAACATCCTCAGGCGTGGTAGCAAGCTGATATATCAGTGATTTATTGTTATTGATCGTATAAATACTCATTTATTGCTCACTCCTTTCACCGAATCAGTTATTTTCTAAAGGTTATATTATCACATTTTACCAAAAACGTAAAGGAATTTTTAACTATTTTGACGTATATTTATATAAAATAACCGAATAATACATTTTGAGGCAATAAAATACATGGCAATAATTGTGAAAAAAGATGAACAAGTATAACACTTTTTTCATAGTTCAAACACAATTGCTACACAATTAAGAGCTAATATTTGAACATGATGAAAAACACATAAAAAACATTCATTCACATACATAAAATAGATTTCGGAGGACAAAGACATGAGTAAAGAAGAAAAGAAAACATTTAAAAAATGGAAGCTTTTTCTGGCAACTATAATAGCAGGTATAGTTATAGGTGCCGGAATAGCGGCTGTATTCATTTATATAAGAACAAAGGACAGTAAACCCTCAGGTGTTATGAAGTCGGATGTCGAAAGCGATCTGGCAGATAAGGACACCAATGATAAAGGCAGAAAGAATAGCGATAAGAAAAATCCGGATAAAGATAAAACTGAGGCAACCGCTACAAATGCTGAGGTAACCAGCGCAGATGTATCAGCTATAGTTGAAAACATTATGCCTTCGGTAGTTTCAGTAAAATGTGCAGCTGTTAAAAGCAGCAGATCCTATGATCCCTGGTCTTATGATCCGTGGGAAGATTTCTTCTATGATTACGGATATGGCACTTCGTCATCAGATCTTTCAGGTACCGGATTTATAATCGGACAGAACGGCAATGAACTTCTTATAGTTACCAATAACAGTGTGGTAAGTAACGCCGATAAGATATCAATTGTATTTAACAGTGAACTGGAAGTTGAAGGTACCATAAAGGGTGCGGACTCATATTACGATATTGCAGTAGTATCGGTTGATATGAATGCACTTAACGAGGAGACTTTAGGCAGCATTAAGATAGCTACGATCGGAAGCTCGGAAAACCTTAGCGTAGGTGATATGACTATAGCTATCGGTAATTCACTCGGTAATGGGCAGTCGGTAACAGTTGGATATGTCAGTGCTTTAGACAGGACTATGACTGTAAACAGCAGAGAGATGAAGCTTCTCCAGACCGATGCTGCGATCAATGACGGTAATAATGGTGGTCCTTTGGTTAATATCCGAGGTGAAGTTATAGGTATAGCATCGGAGAAATACACAACATATTCCGGCAGTAAGGTAGAGGGTATGTGCTTTGCAATCCCCATTTCGGATGTAATACCGGTCATCAACGAGCTTATGAACAGAGTATCTCTTGATCCCGAAGAATCAGGATATCTCGGTATCGAAGGTAAGGAAGTAAGTGATTCTTATGCCAAATCATTCGGTATGCCCAAGGGTATATACGTATATTCGACTGAGCCCGGTTCTCCCGCAGAACAGGCAGGTATCCGTGTAGGCGATATCATCACTCAGGTTAACGGAAGATCTGTAGTCAATATGGACCAGTTAAAGGAAATCCTTTCATATATAAGATACGGTACAGAGATTGAGATAAAGATCGCGACCGTAGGGCTTTCAGCCAATGGATATGAGGAGAAAACTATCAAGGTAACACTTGGACAGAAATCAAATATTGAACAGCGAAGAAGATAAATAATTTATTGCTTTTATTTTTCAAATGTTTGTGGTAATATAGTGTCTGTAAAATCTATCAGGAAAAGAGGAAGTCCTGTAAAGATATACAGGCAGTTGAAATGACAGATAAGAAAAAGATAGAAAAAGCTGTAAGACTTCTTATAGAAGGTATGGGAGAAGATCCCAACCGTGAGGGGCTCGTTGATACACCCAGACGTGTGGCAGGCATGTATGAAGAAGTGCTGGCCGGCATGGACGGAGACGCAAAGGAGCATCTTTCACGACAGTTTAATGTTGAAGGCAGTGATATTGTTTTAGAGAAGGATATCACGTTTTATTCACTGTGTGAGCATCACCTGATGCCTTTCTTCGGAAAAGTGCATATTGCATACATACCCGAAGGTAAAGTGGTAGGCCTGAGCAAGTTGGCCCGTACCGTAGAGGTATATGCAAGACGCTTACAGCTTCAGGAACAGCTTACACGTCAGATAGCAGATGCTATAGAAGAAAATCTTTCACCCAAGGGTGTCATGGTGGTAATTGAAGCAGAACATACCTGCATGACCATGCGAGGCGTGAAAAAACCCGGCTCACAGACTGTAACCACTGTTACAAGAGGCGAGTTTAAGAAAAATGCGGAATTACAGACGATAGTGCTCGATTCCATACGAAGATACTGAAACTGTCTTAAGGAAACTTAAGCAGTTTCAGTATTTGTTATGTCTAAAAGTATTTAAAGAGGTTACATAATGATAATCGGAAATAAGATATTTAACCACGGACATACATATATAATGGGAATATTGAATGTTACGCCCGATTCTTTTTCTGACGGCGGACGTTTTAACTCGCTTGATAAAGCATTGAAACATGCTGAAGAAATGATAGCAGAAGGGGCTGATGTCATAGATATCGGCGGTGAATCGACCAGACCGGGATATACGCATATTTCCGTTACTGAGGAAATAGAGCGCACGGCTCCCATCATAGAGGCAGTTACGGCAGCGTTTGATGTACCGGTCAGTATAGATACTTACAAGCCGGCTGTAGCAGAGCAGGCAGTTATAAGCGGGGCGGCGTTAATAAATGATATCTGGGGATTAAAGTGCGAAGATCTTATGGTACCAGATTCCGGGATGGCTGATATAATAAAGAAATACGGTGTATCCTGCTGTATCATGCATAACAGAGTACTTACAGAAGAACTGCAGGAAAAAGAGAGAC
>JAFZJK010000057.1 GCA_017553965.1 Lachnospiraceae bacterium
AAAAAAGAATCCTGAAATGACCTTTGGGCCTGCCGGGATTGTCATTTGAAGGAAGATTACGGATAATGCAGGAATTGCTTGAGAGAAAAAAGGGACTGAGGAATAATGGATTTAAGATATCAAGTGGGAATTCTCGGCAATTCAATTACCGAGATGAAAGCGTTATCTCTTGACATCCGAACATGTGTTTGCTATAATAAGAGTATGAATAAAGCTATCAAATACAGATTATATCCTACAACTGAACAGGCTGTCATGTTTGCCAAGACCTTTGGCTGTTGCCGTAAGGTCTATAATCTCATGCTTTCTGATAAAATTGAGAGCTACAAGTCTACCGGTAAATTTGCAAGCGTGACACCTGCCAAATACAAAGAGGATTATCCATATCTCAAAGAGGTTGACAGCCTCGCTCTTGCAAACGCACAACTGAATTTACAAGGTGCTTTCAAAAACTGCTTTAGCAAATCCCATAAAAAGAAGAACGGATTTCCTAAATACAAGTCGGGCAAGCATAGCCGTAAGTCTTATACTACAAACAATCAGCATGGGACTGTTGCTCTCATTGACAACAGTATCAGGCTTCCGAAAATAGGCTGTGTGAAAGCAGTTATCCATCGTAAGCCTGATGACAGCTGGCTTATCAAGTCTGCTACCGTATCACAGGATTCAGACGGCAAGTATTATGTATCCGTGCTTTTTGAGTTTGAAAATCCCGTAAATACCTATATAGCAGATAAGACTAACGCTATAGGTTTGGACTATGCTTCTGACGGTTTGTACACAGATAATAATGGTAATGTTGGCAGCAATCACAAATACTACCGTGAAAACCACGATAAGCTTGCCAAAGCACAGCGCAGGTTATCACGTATGCAAGGCTCCAGGAAGCATGAAGCCAAATCAAAAAACTACCTCAAGCAGCTGCGTAAGGTCAATAAGATCTATAGACATATATCAAACCAGAGACTTGATAACCTGCATAAGATATCTACTGAGATAGCCAATCAGTATGATGTTGTATGTGTGGAATCCCTGAATATGAGGTCTATGTCTAATAAAGGTTTTGGTAACGGTAAGGCTACTCTTGATAACGGATACGGTATGTTCCTAAACATGCTTGAATACAAACTGACCGATAGAAATAAATATCTTATCAGGGTAGATAAGTGGTTCCCATCATCACAGATCTGTCATTGCTGTGGAACGTTGCATCCTGAGATGAAAAATCTTGCTATCCGTACAATGAAATGTGACTGTGGTCTTACAATCAGCCGTGACCGGAACGCAGCTATCAATATCCTTCGTGAAGGACTCCGCATACTGAACGAGTCTTTCAAAATAGCCTAAAGCTAAATATTCCGTAGGGCAGGAACTGTCCTAACTTATACGCCTGTGGACACTGTGTAAGACGTTGCGTTATGTATATCGTAGCCAACGCAGTAGTGGTTGAAGCAGGAAGCTCGGTTACTTGTAGCCGAGTAGTTCACGTATGAACTCCGCAAGGATCTGATCCCTGCAGTGGAGAGCCATTATCTGACATACGCTGATCGTGATGTATCAGAGCAGAATCTTGTAAAGACAAGGGAGCATAGAGCGTTTGCCGGACTGTCACTCGGTTCGATGGCTACATACCGTTCAGCTTTCTACAATAATTTCGACCTGTTCGCATGGTATGGACCTTTTTCTGGATGCGGCGGTCCTTTCGGTGATCATGATAATGAAGCAAAGCGCATATGCGAAACCTTAATGAATGGCGAAGAAAAAGGCCTTGAACTAAAATACATGTTCTGCTGTAACGGGGATAAGGATATAGCCTATGCTGAGCATACAGATATCATGGGCAAGGTCACTGCCGTATGTCCGCAGTTGAAGAAGGGCGTTAACTACGATTTCTTTACTATACCGGGCGGCGTACACGATATGAAGGCATGGCAGCTGGATCTTTACCATGCTCTGCAGATTTTCTTTAAATAACAGAAAACTATATCATAAAAAAGAAGGAGAAGACTGATGAAATTTGAGACAGATATTTTCAGTGTTTTTGATAAAAAATGGGCACTGCTTACGGCAGGTAACAAGGACAGCTTCAACACGATGACAGTGAGCTGGGGTGGCATGGGTACCATTTGGGGCAAGTCCGTAGCTACAGTCTATGTAAGGACCTCAAGATACACACATGAATTTATGGATAGGGAAGGTTATTTTACAGTAAGCTTTTATCCTGAGGAATACAGGAAAGTGCTTGGCGTGCTCGGCTCAAAGTCCGGCAGGGATATGGATAAGATGAATGGCTCGGGGCTGACCGCACAAGCGCTCCAGGAGTCGGTAACTTTTGAGGAGGCAGAGATCACACTCGTATGCAGAAAGATGTTCATGCAGAGGCTTGAACCTTCAAACATCACCGATCCTGATGCAGCTAAGTTTTATGCAGGCGATGCTCCACATGACATGTATATTGGAGAAGTAGTGGATATCATAAGTAAATAATAAGGAGAATGCCCTAAGCGGCATTCTTTTTTTGTAAACCTTACAAACGAGAATTTAATTTTACATTGTATGAAATTTTTTAAAATT
>JAFZJK010000058.1 GCA_017553965.1 Lachnospiraceae bacterium
ATACTCACAGCATTTGCATACCCCATGGGATTTCCCGAGTTTCTGAATATATATGCAAATATATATACTGTCCATGTAACGGACATTACTCCCGACACAAAATATGCCGGAAGTCTGAAAAACCAACTGCTTAAATTAATCTGCTTTTTGCTGAAGGTTTCCATGGTAAATACCTTGGTATCCTTAAACACGGATTCCACTATACAGAAGCCTGTCAAAAAGCATAGCAAAAGGTAAGCTATACCACCCATTAAATTACTCCATTATTTTACATCTTTAAATGCCGTAAATGCACGGCATATCATAGCATTTTATTATAACATATTTAACGTAATTATATCAAGGAATATTTGTTGGCATATTCCGAGGCAAGGCTTAGTAACGGTGCATCCGCATAGATATCAGCCAGCTTCCAGGATAACTCTCCGGACTGTCTTATACCGAACAGGTCTCCGGGACCTCGCAGCCTTAAGTCCTCTTCCGCCACCTTAAAACCGTCATTGTTGTTTTTTAGGATATCAAGTCTTTCGTCTATATCCTTTCCTTCACAGCCCTTCATAAATATACAGTAAGACTGTGCCGAACCACGTCCAACACGGCCTCTTAACTGGTGAAGCTGTGCCAGGCCGAAACGTTCGGAGTTTTCCACCATCATAACGGTAGCGTTTTTAACATTTACACCGACCTCTATAACAGTGGTTGATATAAGCACATCAATCTCCCCTGCCGCAAAGCGTTCCATAATGGTATTCTTTTCAGCCGGTTTCATTTTCCCGTGCAGATATTCTACATTTACAAGCTTTCCGTCACCCTGCTTTATAGCGGAAGTAGCAAAAAAGTCTCTTACGTTATCTGTATAATCTATTACGTTTTCACCATCCATATCCTCACTCTCTTCTACGAGTGGGCATATGATATATGCCTGGTGGCCGTTTAATACTTCTTTTCTGATAAAATTTAATGCGGTTGGTCTGTAACCGGTATCTACAACAGCATTCTTTATAGGAAGTCTTTCTGCAGGCATCTCGTTTATTACAGATAAATCCATATCACCGTACAGTATAAGGCTTAAGGATCTGGGTATAGGGGTAGCGCTCATAGAAAGGATATGCGGATGTAAGCCCTTATCCTTTAAAGCTTTTCGCTGGTTTACACCAAACCTGTGCTGCTCGTCTATGACTGCAAGTGCAAGATTATCAAAGTTTAATGCATCCTGGATAAGTGCATGGGTACCTATTACCACATCCACCTCATGACGTGCTATCCTTTCATATGCTTTTTTCTTTTGTGCACCCGTCATAGAGCCGACCAACAGCTCTATCTTTGCCCCATAAGGATTAAGCTTTTCTTCAAAATCAATAAAGTGCTGTTTGGCAAGCACTTCCGTAGGTACCATCACTGCAGCCTGATATCCTGCTTTAACTACCGACAGCACAGAAAGCATGGCTATAACAGTCTTACCTGAACCTACATCTCCTTCTACCATTCTGGACATGAGGCGGTCGGAACTCATGTCTTTCTTTATATCATTATAGGTCTTTATCTGAGCATTTGTAAGCTTAAACGGCAGACCTTTTATCATGTCATCGCACGCGTCAAAGTCTGTTATCACATAGTTATTGACCGCTTCTTCTTTTTTTGATTTAAGCTTTCTTAGTGCCAGCATAAAATCAAGGAACTCTTCAAATACCAGTCTTCTTCTGGCATATAAAGCTTCCTGTTTATTTTTAGGGAAATGTATGGTTTTTATGGCATCTGAAAGCTTTGGAAGATCATTTTCTTTTCTGAATGCCGCCGGAAGCGGATCGTCAATACTTATTTCGGTTAAAGCCTGTTTTACAGCTTTTGATATAAAATTGCTGGTGATTCCCTTTGTCAGGTCATATATAGGCTGAAGACTCCCGAGTAATTTAACATAATCATTTTTCAGATAATTCTTGGGCTGATAAATGGCAAGCTCAGCATTATCTCTTTTTACCGTACCTCTGAATATCAATCTGTAACCGGGTTTTAGGAGCTTTACTATGTATTGCTGGTTAAACCACACCAGCTTCAGAGCTCCGGTAGGGTCGGATACATAACATGTTACTACTTTTTTCCTGCGGTTGGGCATAGAAGTAACGCGTGATACAGCACCCTCCACAGTAACTATCCTGCCTTCTGCCGCTTCATTTATTTTTATAGGCAGTTCAAAGTCATCATAATTACGAGGATAATGCCTTATCAGATCCTCAACTGTCACGATATTCAGTTTTTCTAGAAGCTGTGCGGATTTTTCACCCACACCCTTAACTGTTTTTACAGGATCTGTAAGCTGCATTTTTCTCTCCGATATAAAATATTACACCATTATTGCTTTTAATAATGCATACAATGAACACGCCGGCAGTCCCACCACATTGTAATAATCGCCCTCTATAGCACTGATGAATGGCGCAAACCCGCCCTGTATAGCGTATGCTCCGGCTTTATCAAGTGGCTCACCGCTTGTGGCATATTTGGTTATTTCATCATCACTCATGGGAACAACATGAACATTCGTATATACGCTGTAAGAAACTACCAGGTATTCTCTTTCAGTTGCACATGTTCCGTTATTTGCTGTTTTTCCCATCGTGACATTCTCGATCCTTAAGTTTTCAAGACCGTAGAAACTCTCTGTACGTGCTTCAAAATCTTTAACCTTTTCTGCAAGCTCTTCAAATTCCGAATTGCTTTTAAACGGAATAACAAGGCATACCCCGGTATAAACCCTATGGATATCCCCTGCATAGCTTCTTATCATATCAAAGGCTTTTCTTTCGTCCTTCGGCTTACCCATAATCTCGCCGCGATGGGCGACTACGGTATCCGCTCCGACTGCTATAATACTATCACCGTCAAGTGTGGCTGCAACATCTTTTGCCTTGATCGTTGCCAGTTCCCTTACTATAAGCGAAGGCTCCGTCTCGGTCGTATTCTCCTCGCAGCCGCTTATCTTGATCTCAAAATCAAAACCAATTTTCTGCATGATCTCTTTTCTTCTCGGAGATGCAGAAGCAAGTATTATCTTATACTTTTCGTTAGACATATTATAAAAATACTCCGCAAGAATACTCTTTAAGCAGTTCTTTTATCTGAACTTCATCAGCTGCCACATTACCCTGTATCATGGTCTTGTTTCCGCCGCCCTTTGTCTCAAAGGCTTCCTTTAATGCATCAAACAATACCTTACAGTCCTTAGCTATACTTCCTATTATAAAGCCATAGCCTTCCTTTTCCGACTTATAAAATACACCGCAATATCCGTTCGTACGATCGGTTACGTTATTTATAGCTTTTCTGATGATGGCAGGATCCAGCAGATCGGTAAACATAATGGGATTGTTATGATCCCTGTCCGCGCTCTCTATTGCATTTTCAAATGCATCACACAATACTTTCTCTTTATAACCGTTAAGCTGGAAGCGGCTGTCCTGAAGGTCAGTCTTAAGCTTTTTAGTAGCAGGAAGCACTTCATCGAGAGTTACCGAAAGAAGCCTTGAAATGCCCCTTACGGAATCAAGCAAGGTTCTGTACTCATTAAGTGCTCTGTAACCGCACTTAATGGACATACGGGTGCCACCCTTAAAATGCTCGGCAGATACTATCTTTATAAGACCTATCTCTCCTGTTGAAGCTACATGAGGTGCACAACATGCACAGATATCATATCCTAGGAACTCCACCAGTCTGATACGGCCCGTAAGCTCTTTTTTGCTCCTGTAATCTATCTTTTTTAACTCTTCTTCACTCGGGAAATATACCTTGACTTTGAAGTTTTCAAATACAGCACGGTTAACGGTCTTTTCTATCTCCAGGATTTCTTCGTCCGTAAACTTCCCGTTAAAATCAAGCGTTACATTATCACTGCTCAAAGAAAAGCCGACATTATCATAACCGTACAACCTGTGTACCGTACCCGATACGAGGTGCTCTCCGGAATGTTGCTGCATCTTGTCAAAACGTTCATCCCAGTTGATCCTGCCGATTATACGCTTAGGAGGATTTATCTCAATCTTTTTGGGTTCTTCCTCTTCTTCTGCCTTCTTTTTTCTTCTTGTTTCAACTGCCGGTTTTTCAGCAAGCCTTGCCAGATGATAAACGGTATCATCCTTTATATATGCATGAAATACTTCAAACTCATTTTCACTATCTGTATCGTAGAACATACCGGTGTCAGAGGTCTGACCTCCCTGCTCAGGGAAGAAGCTTGTTTTTTCCAAAACGAACTCGTAAACATCCTCGTTTTCCCAAGTAACTTCCTTGCAGGACATTACATCCGATAAGAATTCTACAGCATATGCATTTTCGTCATATAATTTTTCGTACATTTTTCTCTTTACCTTTGCGCTTTAAAGTGGTATAGTATTAAACAGACTGATATAATTATATAAATAATTAAGTTTAATGTCAAATCAAAAAGAGATACGGAGGAATTTTGCAATGCCTATTACAGATATCTTAGAGAGGAATTGCGAACTTTACGGAAATGAGACCGCTTTAGTCGAGATCAATCCGGAAGTAACTGATAACAGAAGGGTTACCTGGAAGGAGTACAACCTGATAGAAGCTAACCCCACCACACATTACCGTCGTGAGATCACATGGAACGTATTTAACGAGAAAGCTAACCGTTTTGCCAATCTCTTACTCGAGCGCGGTATCAAGAAAAACGACAAGGTGGCTATCCTGCTTATGAACAGCATCGAATGGCTTCCTATATATTTCGGTATACTTAAGACCGGAGCTCTTGCAGTTCCGCTTAACTTCAGATATGCTTCTGACGAGATCAAGTACTGTCTCGACCTTTCAGAGTCAGATGTGCTGGTATTCGGGCCTGAGTTTATCGGCCGTGTTGAAGAGATCGCCGATGAGATAAGCAAAAAGCGTCTTCTTTTCTTTGTAGGCCAGAACTGCCCCAGCTTTGCCGAGGATTATAATACTCTTACAGCTAACTGTCCCAGTAGCTTTACTAAGATCCCGCTGACCGATGAAGATTATGCAGCCATCTATTTCTCATCAGGTACAACAGGCTTCCCCAAGGCTATCCTTCATAAACATATGAGCCTTATGCACAGCTGTAAGGTAGAGCAGAACCATCACGGTCAGACTCATGATGACGTATTCCTCTGCATTCCTCCTCTTTATCATACAGGAGCTAAGATGCACTGGTTCGGAAGCTTCCTTGTAGGTGCTAAGTCAGTACTTTTAAAGGGTACCAAGCCCGCTACCATCCTTAAGGCTGTATCGGATGAAGGCTGTACCATAGTATGGCTGCTCGTTCCGTGGGCACAGGATATCCTGGATGCTATTGACCGGGGCGATGTAAAGCTTTCCGATTACAAATTAGATCAGTGGAGACTTATGCATATCGGTGCTCAGCCCGTACCTCAGAGCTTGATCAACAGATGGCTTAAGATATTCCCTAAGCATGATTATGATACAAACTACGGTCTGTCAGAGTCCATAGGACCCGGCTGTGTACATCTCGGTATCGGCAACATCAATAAGGTCGGTGCCATCGGTAAGGCCGGTTACGGTTGGGAGACAAAGATTGTAGATGAAAAGAGACAGCCTGTAGCAAAAGGCGAAGTCGGTGAGCTTGCAGTTAAAGGCCCCGGCGTCATGACTTGTTATTATAATGATAAGAAAGCTACCGATGAAGTACTTGCAGACGGCTGGCTTTATACAGGCGATATGGCCATGGAAGACCCCGACGGTTTCATCTTCCTTGTAGACCGTAAGAAGGACGTAGTAATCAGCGGCGGTGAGAATATCTATCCCGTACAGATCGAGGACTTTATCCGTACCAACAATGCTGTAAAGGACGTAGCTGTTATCGGTGTACCCGACAAGCGTTTGGGTGAGACAACTCTTGCGGTTATTGAAGTTAAGGAAGGCTTCACTCTTACCGAGGACGAAGTTAACGAATTCTGTCTTAAGCTTCCCCGTTACAAGAGACCTCATCATATCATATTTAATGATATACCCAGAAATCCTACAGGAAAGATCGAGAAGCCGAAGCTTAGAAAAATGTATGGCGGTGAAAGTCTCGTAGATGCACAGAATAAGGGTTGATTAAGCAATTCACAGGTATTATGGAGGTGAAGTATATGGATAATAATAACCTTCCCGGTACACAGTTAGACACAACACCCAATACGCCGGTAGATGCTCCGCAGAATCAAAATACTGCCGGAACCACTCCTCCCGCATATCATGCATACACATATATTTCGGAGGAGGAACGGTTAAAGCAGTTCATGTCAGCACCCAAATTTGTTAACGGACGCGATCTGCTTACCTCACCTCTGATATTAATGTATTCCTGCTCTGTGACAGCAATATTGTTACTATATATAATCGGAATGCGAGACTTTTTGCATCCTATATATATGCTGATGTGCTATGCAGGCTGGACCACTTATTTTTCAGCCAGGAAATCAAAGCAAAACAATACTTTACCAAACACTACTGGACTTTCAATAGCATCCGGTGTATCAACCTTTATGAAGGTCATAATGATCATCGCCATAGCAGCTCTTGCTTTCGGACTGATCAAAGTTTTTTCGGTATTCGATACCTATGTATATCTCTTACAGGATATGCTGTCACCCTTGGTTAACTTGTCCGAAGCTGCAGTCAGTGCAACCGTGATCATAGTACTGCTTGTTGTATTTATTGCAATAATAGTTTCTATAATCCTCTATTCATACCAGACCAAGAACCTTAAATCCATTAGGTTCTGCATTACAAATGAAGACGATCCGATACGTATTTCCACTATACCTTCAGTGATCTTGTTTGTTTCTGTCCTGATCAATGTGATCATGTTGGTAAGAAATATCCTGGTATCGACCGACAGTATCAAATCGTTTTCGGGAGAACTTGAGGAACTGTTCCTTCAGCTTGGCGAAGAATCCGGTATTTATGAAGAAGTATATAATTACCTAATGGCAAACGATTCAACCGCTATCACGATTTCAAGTATAATCAGTATCGTTTCCATATTCAGTTCTGTTGTGATCGGACTCTTCTATTTGAAGGCCGCTAAGATGTTAAATCAATGTATAAGCGATAAATAAAATTTAAGGAGCTGCGAAATCCGCAGCTCCTTATTATTTTATTTCTCAACTGTAGTATTTACAACACCGGTAAATACGGGTGTACCTGTCTCGATATCCATGATAGCGAAAGCGAAAGGTCTGTTAAGTATAACTTTCTTCTTGATCTTTATAGGCTCAACGCAAGTAGCCTCACACTTCATATCAATGATTGTTACTGCAGCGGCTTTGGTTCCGTTTTCATCAAGCTCGATATGAGTTTTCTGTATAACGCTTCCGATGTAAAGTGCGATATTGGGATCGATCGTTGCAGGATCAAGCATTTTAAGGAAATTAGCACTTATATCAAAAGGTTTTACCATGCCGAGTGCATTAAGCATATCGTTCATATTGATACTATAATCAAATGTAAATGCAGGAGTTACTGTATCTACGGATTCTCTCACCCTTGACTCAAAGAACTGTACAAATGCATCATCTGAAAGACTTGCAATATAATCATTTATAGAAACAGTCTCGTCATCGGGAAGCATTGCCATAAATGCATATTTCCCGCCTTCATAATACTTTAAGAAGCCCTGTGCTGTAGTTGAAGAAAGATACCAGTTTTCTTCCGAAGAAAGCATCTTGGCTGTCTCTGTCTCGCCCGCATAGTTGGTAAACTTGCCGTTTTTATTTATCTGGTAATCCTCATAAGGCTCTTCCCACTTACCCTCAAATGCCATACAGTTGATGATGAGCATTATGGTCTTTATATCAAGCTTGTCTACAGCATTGTTGATCATTTTGTTGGTATGCTTTGATATCCAGGTATTGATCTCATTCTTGGTTGCTTCATTAAAGCTTCTTGAAGCAGCTGCTGCCTTAAACACTTTTCTGAGCAGGTTAAGATACTCTTCGTTTACCTTAACATTATTTGCTTCCAAGTTATCCTCATTGATCCAGATGGAGTTTGCTATCTTCATAAGTCCGCTCTTCTCCAGGGTCTTACGATAGCTCTTCGCAAAGTTGATGAGGTCTCTCTTATTTGCACCCTCAGCTATTAAGTTAGCCATCTGAGTATATGTATCTCCCTGTGCACCCATAGCTGCCATATCAAGTGCAAACATAAGAGATGCAGGTGATATCATAACATTCTTTCCGGCCTCTTCTTCTTTAAGAGTCTCTCTTAAAGTCTTAAGAGAAAAGAGGTTGTAGCCCTCAGTCATCTGTTCGGTAGTAAGCTTTGCTTTCTTGGTTATCTTCATAGCCTTTCCGGTAACAGTGGCTGCTGTTTTCTTAGTCTTAGCCTCAGCATTGTTTACATTTGCAGCACCAAAGCCTAAGCCAAGTACCAAAACAAATATCAATAATACGCTTATCTTTCTTTTCATGATCTTTCCTCCAATTATTCGCAGTGTTAACTGCTTTTCTGAACATTAGACGATGAATAAAAACCATTAGTTCCACAAATTACTTGTATAAAACAACATAGAATGATATAATTTCTTCGTTTTAAAATATAACTTCATAGCCTTCCCCTTAAAAGAAAAGGTGTCGCCGCAGGTGACGGATGAGGTATAAATTTCCCTGAAAGGAATAAACATATGCCTTCAAATGCAAAAAAGCCGAAAAATGCTTTACCGATATTTATTTTTATTGCAGTCGAGATACTGCTTTACTTCGTATATATGTATATGGATATAATGTTAGCAAGCGGGAATGTCAGTACAGACTCTTCATTAGCCGCTATAATGAGTACCAGCATATTAAGCCCTACATATATAAAGTACTATTCCATAATACTCTGCCTTCTTATTTCCGTTATCTATTATTACAAAAATAAAAGCCAGGATACCATAAACGCATATACGCTACTTGCGGCTGCAATGTTCTTTACAGCTATATCCGATTATTTCCTGTTACTTAAAAACAGCAACTTAGTACCCGGACTTGCTAGCTTCTGTATAGTTCACGCTATTTATCTGTACGTGATCACCTGTAAAGATATCAGAATAACCGGTATTTATACATGTATCAGAATAATCGCCGCTATCATAATTACTGTTATCATTAAATACACCGGGTTAATTAAAGCTTCCAATGATTCGTCTCTCAATTCCGTTTTATTCCTGGTACTTTTATATGGTATTTCCTTTGTATGGAATGTAGGTTTGCTGATACTAAAACTTGTAAATAACCGTGAGCTCTTAAAGACCACCGGCAAGTCAGGTAAAAACGATACTAATGATATCGAATCCAAAATATGCACATTCCCTCATCCGGTGATGTTTCTGATCGGGCTTGTACTATTTTTACTGTGCGATATTAATGTTTTATTATTTAACTTAAGTGCATATATTAATGTAAGCAGCGAGATGTACGCTATTTTACAGATTGCATCCACTGTACTCATGTGGGCATTCTACCTGCCGTCACAGATGCTGATCGTACTATCGGTGTTGTTATAAGGGACTCGGTTTGTCATATATATCAAGGAAGGATTTCTCTTTGACACACCGTCCCCTTGTTCATTATCTGCGATTTCCCGGGTCTTGAGCACTTTCCTCTTTTAGGTGCTGTATCAAGTCATACAGAGTCCATGTGATATTGTAAAGTGTAACTACAGCCTTTAATGCCACCTTTTCAATCCCGGCCTGTCTGTATGCAGTAAGAAAATGCTGTAAAGATTCATCATTAAACCCATTAAACAGTATAACTTCGGGCATAAGGAAAAGCGGAGGGACTTTTGTAACAGTCCCTCCATTTATATTTGTGTTATTAAACATTACCGGCATAGAAGCAACTATATCGAGTACTGTCCTGTTTAGATCAGAGTTATCGATTGTCTTTACCTCGATCTTCAGGCTTTCACATAACTTTTCTATAGCGCCCTGCTTCTCTTTTTTTGTCGTATGAATATATAATGTTGCCATATCACATCTGAATCAAGCTTTCTACGTTTTCTCTGTCAACTACGTTAACACGTAACTTCATATTGTCAGTAGGCAGAGGCTCGCCGGTCACTATGCAATTGTACATATATATGATAGGATCGTGGCCCTGTCCGAAAGGATCCTGCCCAAGTGCTGCAGTAATGATACCTTTCTTAATGTATCTGAATATCTCCTGTGAATGATCGAATACAACCAGCGAAATAGGCCTGCCACTGTCTTCGATAGCACGTGCTGCAGCCAAAGGTGTACCGGTAGTAATAAATATACCGTTTACTTCAGGATGTCTTCTTATAGCTTCGACAGCCTTATTGTAGGTATCTTCTTCGTTATCCTCAATAAATACTGTCTCTACAATATCCATACCTTTTTGCTGGGATGCCTGCTTTAAGAAACTGTCACGTCTTATCTTATTAACAAGTATCTTTTCATCACCGCACAGGATTATAATCTTACCGTCATTGTGTACTGCTTTTGCCATTTCCTTGGCTGCTGTGATACCCGCATCATAAGTATCAGGCTGGAATACCGCGTCACGACTGTTCTCATCGGGTGAATCACAGTTAAATACAAATACTTTTTTGCCTTGTGCTCTAGCAAAGCTAAGATCTGCACCTCTGTCTGTCATGAAACCGGGACAGATATATCCGTCAAAGCCTTCGTCCTGCATCTTCCTAAAATCAGCGGGCAGATTTGCTACCAGATCCCAATTTTCATAAGGAATATATCTTACTTCGGCTCCTATGGCCTCAAGTACATTCTTGGCGTAGATGATACCACGTCTTACTTCGTGCCAGAAGTCATTATCCAGTATGCAGTAAATACCAATCTTAACCTTCTTCATAGGTGTCTGTTTTACAGGCACTACCGAAGTATTGTACTGCTGCAGCAGATTCTTTATGCTCATTAACATTGAATCGAGCGAGTCAATATTTTCACTCATCTGCATTGAAGCTGCTGCTGTCTCATCCGAAACTCTTGCTATATCCTGTGTACCGATAACGACCTGCTCAGAAGCCTTGAATGCACGGTCAGCCTGTATACGGCTCTCCTTGGAGTTGGATGTGATATCCTCGATCTTCAGATAGATGCTCTTCATCATATCATTGATGTGAGCCGACTGCTTATCTATCGATCTGAACGAAGCACTTACCTGCTCGAAATCACGGCTGCTCTTAGCAAATACTTCTACGCTTTCCTGTATGCCTTCTTTTACAGCTTCACTGCTTGATATGATGCTGTCCAGGATGCTGTTGATGCTGCTGATACTTTCAGAAGTTTTATCAGCCATCTTTGATACTTCACCGGCTACTACTACAAAACCCTTACCTGCTTCGCCGGCTCTGGCTGCTTCTATGGAAGCATTAAGAGAAAGCAACTCAAGCGAATCACTTATCTCGGTGATAAATGCACCAATCTCATTGATCTCATGGATACGGGAACTAAAATCAAGAAGAATCTGCTCACTCTCAGCAAGCTTTTCAGATACGGAATTCATGTTCTTTTCGCATCTGATAATTGAATCAAGACCGGACTTGCTGTCCTGTACGGTATCATTAATACGCTCACCTATCTCACGGGCAGCTTCATCTATAGCAAGGATCTTGGTTGCGTTATCCTCGATAAGGGCAAGGTTGGAACGTACTATCTCCAGTTGCTCTTCTACCTTTTCCGCTACTACCGAAAGGCTGTCAGCTATCTTTCTGCTGCCCAAGCGGTTACTGTCAGCATTTGAATTAATGACATCTATCGCATCAGACAGTACTACCACGTTTTCCTTTGTGGCCTCCAGGAATGTCTGCATGTTGTTTTTTATCGAATTAACCGCTTCGGCCAGAATCTTTTGACTGCGTATCGAAAGATCTGCTGTTTCTATATCATCGAAATCAATGCACCTGTCTTTTAACAGCTGCGCTTTCTTTATAAACTTTGAGGTATGTCTGTAAGACCTGAACAACAGCCATAATAATACGCCGATTGTCAAGGTCTCAATTATGATCATTATCAAAAATATCAGTTTTAAATCCATGCGTTCTCCCCCAACATTTATAGTTTAAGTTCGATACTACATAAGTTTTCTATTATATTATACCATATTAAGTTTACAATTCAAGCATGTTTTTTAGCTAAGAGTAACTTTCACCTATACCGGACATCTAATCAATTAAGATCAATATCACAACAACCAAAGCGAGCACTAAACAATCAGCAACTATCAAAGGTACGATCTGTTTTATATCTCTTTCTTTTTTAGCCTTGTGAATTGTTATACAAAGTAATATCAAAAACACAAAAGTAAAAATGATTGCTTTAATAATAGTAAAAAAGGTTATTTCATACTCGCTTAGACCAATCGGATTAAGGAAAAACTTCATTATTATCACACCCCAAAAAATATTTAATATTGTTCTCCGTCAAAAATATTATCAGCACTTGATCATGAACACATACAACTTATAACTGTAGTCCCCATATTTGTTCCCGCACCAGTATATTGTGCCGTCAGAA
>JAFZJK010000059.1 GCA_017553965.1 Lachnospiraceae bacterium
AAGTTAAGGAAGTTAACCGTGCTCGTCTTACCGAGTATGCAGCTAAGCGTCCTTCAGCTCAGTATCATGACAAGGCTACTGAGGGTACAAATCAGTGGGAAGTTAAGGTTGACATCGCTCTTCCTTGCGCAACCCAGAATGAACTTAACCTTGACGATGCTAAGAAGCTTGTTGCTAACGGCGTTATCGCTGTATGTGAAGGTGCTAACATGCCTACCACTCTTGAGGCTACTGAGTACTTCCAGCAGAACAAGGTATACTTCGTACCCGGCAAGGCTGCAAATGCAGGCGGCGTTGCTACATCAGCATTAGAGATGAGCCAGAACTCCGAGAGACTTTCATGGTCATTCGAAGAGGTTGATGCTAAGTTAAAGGGCATCATGGTTAACATCTTCCATAACCTTGACGATGCTGCAAAAGAGTACGGTATGGCAGGCAACTATGTAGCAGGTGCTAACATCGCCGGCTTCAAGAAGGTTGTTGACGCTATGAACGCTCAGGGTATTGTATGATCCCTGTTCTTATCAAGGTTTTTTAACAGTAAAATATGTCAGGTGGCAGGTCTATATCAGGCGTGCCACCTTACTTGCGTTTTTTAAATAGATGTGATATTATACTTTTTACGTCTGTCAATAAAAAAGAAAGGCTGGAATAATATATGTCAAACTGTGCTATAGTAGGCATTAACTGGGGCGATGAAGGTAAAGGCCGTATGGTCGATCTGGTAACATCGGACTATCAGGTGGTAGTACGTTATCAGGGCGGCGGAAACGCAGGCCATACCGTTATCAATGAATACGGAAAGTTCGCACTTCATCTTCTTCCGTCAGGAATATTCAGGAAGGATACGATAAACATACTCGGAAACGGAGTTGCGCTCGATCCCGAAAACCTCATGAAGGAAGTGGAGGAAGTAAGAGCAAAAGGTGTAGCCATCACACCTGAAAATTTAAAGATAAGTGATAGAGCTTCATTGTTGCTTCCTTGGCACAGAGAGCTGGACGGACTTGAGGAGGCAAGACTTGCCGACAAGAAATACGGTTCGACCAAGCAGGGTATTGCACCTTTCTATTCGGATAAATATCAGAAAAAGACCATTCTTGCAGGCGAGCTTTTCTATCCCGAAGAGTTAATGGAACACTTAAAGGACTTAATGGAGTGGAAGAACCTTACATTGGAGAAGGTATACGGTGCTAAGCCCTGTACCATGGATGACCTTAAGGCATGGCTCGATGAGTACTGCGAGAAGATCAAGCCTTTCGTAGCAGATACAGGCGAGATCCTTAAATGTGCAGTAAAGAACGGAAAGAATGTGCTGTTTGAGGCACAGCTCGGAGCATTAAGAGATCTGGACTACGGTATCTATCCTTACACCACTTCATCAAATACACTTGCAAGCTTTGCTCCTGTAGGTTCAGGACTTCCCGGTGCTAAGATCGATAAGGTCATCGGTGTTGTTAAAGCTTATTCAACATGTGTAGGCGAAGGTCCGTTTGTATGCGAGATGTTCGGCGAAGAGGCTGAAAAGCTGAGAGCCGAAGGTCAGGAGTACGGAGCAAAGACAGGAAGACCCAGACGTGTAGGTCCTGTTGATATAGTAGCTACCAGATACGGTGTTGAGTGCCAGGGTGCTACAGAGATAGCTCTTACAAAGCTTGATGTACTCAGTTACATGGAAAAGATCCCGGTTTG
Organism: Lachnospiraceae bacterium; assembly: GCA_017553965.1. The sequence continues at coordinate 1,693 of JAFZJK010000059.1, forward strand.
TACAAAGTATGTGATAAACGGAAAGGAAACCGACAGGTTCCCGTTCCCCGCAGCTCAGAACTTGGCTAAACCGGTTATAGAATATATGGATGGCTGGAACTGTGATATTTCAAAAGCAAGAAGCTGGGATGATCTTCCCGATGCAGCTAAGAAGTATGTTTCATACATCGAAAAGGAGATCGGCTGCTTCATCAAGTATGTATCGGTTGGTCCCGAAAGAGAGAGTATCATTATCAGATAATAAAAATGTATGGTAAAGTGAAGTTTATATAATAGAAGGAGTACAGAAATGTCTTACAAGATTATCAGAAAAGAAGATTTGAATCCTCAGGTTTTCCTGATGGAGATCGAGGCACCTCTTGTGGCTAAGAAGGCTGAGCCCGGTCAGTTCGTCATCTTAAGGATCGACGAGTTCGGTGAGCGCGTACCTTTTACAGTATCTGATTTTGACAGAGAAAAGGGTACAGTTACCATTATCATCCAGGCTGTCGGAAAGACAACAAAGGATCTTGCTGCTATGAGTGCAGGACAGGAGATTCTTGATTTTGCAGGCCCTCTGGGTATGCCCACACCTCTTGATCACATCAAGAAGGTAGCCATCATCGGCGGCGGACTCGGTACCGCTATCGCTTATCCCCAGGCTAAGAAATTAAAGTCACTTGGTGCTGATGTTACAGTTATCACCGGTTTCAGGAATAAGGAACTTATCATCCTTGAGGATGAAATGAAGGCTGTTTCAAATAAACTTATCATCACAACAGATGACGGTTCTAACGGACTTCAGGGCTTCGTTACAGATAGATTAAAGGAAGAGATTGAAGCAGGAGAGAAGTTTGACGAAGTTATCGCCATCGGACCTCTTGTTATGATGCGTGCAGTATGCCGTGTTACAGAGCAGTACAACATCCCTACCACAGTTTCCATGAACCCCGTTATGATCGATGGTACTGGTATGTGCGGCGGCTGCAGAGTAATAGTAGGCGGCGAGACAAAGTTTGCATGTGTTGACGGACCTGACTTTGACGGACATAAGATCGACTGGGATGCAGCATTAAAGCGTTCACAGATGTTTAAACCTTACGAGAAGAGATCTTGTGAAGAGGGAAGATGCCGTATAACAGGAAAGGAGCACTGCAATGCCTAATATGTCATTAACAAAAAATCCCATGCCCAGCCAGGCACCGGATGTAAGAAATAAAAACTTTTTAGAGGTTGCTACAGGCTATACCGAGGATATGGCTGTAGATGAGGCACAAAGATGTCTTAATTGTAAGAACAGACCCTGTATGACAGGATGTCCCGTAGCAGTTAAAATCCCTGAGTTCCTTGCACTTGTTGCTGAGAGAAAGTTCGAAGAAGCTTATGCTAAGATCACTGAGACCAATGCACTTCCCGCAGTATGCGGAAGAGTATGTCCTCAGGAGAGACAGTGCGAATCAAAGTGCGTAAGAGGTATTAAGGGTGAGCCCGTAGGTATCGGACGTGTTGAGAGATTTGTAGCTGATTATCATTTAAAGAACGGTAAGGATAAGCCCGTTAACGTAGAGAAGAACGGTAAGAAAGTAGCAGTAGTAGGTTCAGGTCCTTCCGGACTTACCGCAGCAGGCGACCTTGTTAAGCTTGGCTACGAAGTAACCATCTTCGAAGCATTCCATACAGCAGGCGGCGTTCTTATGTATGGTATCCCTGAGTTCAGATTGCCCAAGGATATAGTTAAGAAAGAGATCGATAAGTTAAGACAGGCCGGCGTTAAGATCGAGACCAATACCATCATCGGAAAGACTCTGATGGTTGACGAGCTCTTAGAGCAGTTTGATGCTATCTACATCGGTACAGGTGCTGGACTTCCTTCATTCTTAAGGATTGAAGGCGAAGCTCTTAACGGAGTTTATTCAGCAAATGAGTTCCTTACACGTATCAACCTTATGAAGGGTTATAAGTTCCCTG
>JAFZJK010000060.1 GCA_017553965.1 Lachnospiraceae bacterium
AGCATTCCAGGAGTGCAATTCACAATTAACTATATCATGCTCTGAGGGCTCATACGTAGAAAGCTATGCTAAGAAAAATAATATAAAAACATCAACTATAGCCAAAAGCGAAACGAAAAATGCAAACCTGACGCTTTCCAAGACAGAAGTTACGTTAAAGAAAGGAAAGACCGTAAAGCTTAAGGCAACCCTCAGCAAAAAGCTGAAGAAAAGCGGTGTGACATGGAAGTCCTCGGATAAGAAGGTGGCTACCGTAACCAAGAAGGGAAAAGTAAAAGCAAAGGGATACGGTACAGCCGTTATCACATGTACTTCCAAGAAAGACAAGACAGTCATAGCAACATGTACTGTTACGGTAGCAAAGAAAACATCCTCGTCGACTACGGAAAATAATGAAAACAAAAATGAAACCGAAGAAAAACAGGAGACGGGAAATAACACGGAAAATTATAAGGTATGCAGTAACTGCGGGGGAACCGGAAAAGTATCATGCGCTATGTGTTACGGACTGGGACAGAAAAATTGTATCGGATGCGGTGGAGCAGGATCTACAATGCAGATGTCACCCGGAGGATTTGACCCGATTACCGGACAGTTTAAACCTTCACAACCGGTATGGAAGACTTGCACTATATGCGGAGGAATAGGAAGGAGTATATGCACATCGTGCGCAGGTTCGGGAAGAGTTAATTGTATTGTATGTGGTGGGACCGGACACGTTAAGAAATAAAATATGATGATCAGATTTGAGACGGGTGATGCATGTCACCCGTCTTTTCGCTATAGCAACCTGCGGTAATTAATTATTGAAATAATAAACGATTTAAGATATAATCTCTGTGTATGCATTTTTATGCAAATCTATGGCTCTATGTGAGCAGGAAAAGGGGACAACGAAATGAAACTTGGTGTTATCGGCGCAGGAAACATGGCAAGTGCCTTTATAGGCGGCATAGTAAAGAAGAATATCATACCCGGAAATGAGATCATCTGCTCATCACCTGTTGAGGCTGAGAGACAAAAGGTAGCAGTATCTTTCGGTGTAAATGTTACGGAGTATAACAAGGAAGTAGTAAGGACTTCCGAGATAGTACTTCTGGCTGTAAAGCCTCAGGTGATCCCTATCGTTATGGAGGAGATAAAGGATGAGATAGATGAGAAGAGACTGTTCATCTCAATTGTAGCAGGTAAGAGTATCGCATGGTTTGAGGAAGCAGCAGGAAAGAGCTTTAAGCTGGTACGTACCATGCCCAATACACCCGCACTTGTAGGTGAAGGTATGACCGGTGTAAGCCCCAACCCTCTTGTAGAGCAGGATGATCTTCAAAAGGCACTTGAGCTTCTTTCAGCTTTAGGAAAGACAGCAGTTGTACCTGAGACCATGATGGATGCGGTAGTAGCTGTATCCGGAAGTGCTCCCGCTTATATATTTATGATGATAGAGGCTATGGCTGACGGTGCGGTAAGACTTGGTATGTCGAGAGCTTTAGCATATAAGTTCGCAGCACAGACAGTGCTCGGAAGTGCAAAGATGGTACTTGAGACAGGAAAGCATCCCGGAGAGTTAAAGGATATGGTATGTTCACCTGCAGGTACTACCATTGAGGCAGTCAGAGTCCTTGAAGATATGGGCTTCAGAAGTGCTCTTATCGAGGCAATGGATGCCTGTGCAGAGGTTTCCAAAAAACTTTAAAAAAAATATTGGAAGGTATTGACATAGTGTGGTATAATACTTCCTGTTTAAATTTTTACTATATTAAAGGAGAATCAAAATGAATCTTTCACCCCTTCAGAAGGCGAGATACGAGTACACTCCTAAGCTTCCCGGAATGCTTAGAGGCGGTATCTCAGAGATAAGCGTAAAGGTCGGCGCAGCTACACAGAGCGTTGCAGATCAGGACAAGATTAAGGCACTTTTCCCCAATACATACGGAAAAGAGGAAATTACTTTCGTAAAGGGAGCTAACACCTCCGTAGCTAAGAAGCAGGTAGTAGGTGTTATCCTTTCAGGCGGACAGGCACCCGGCGGACATAACGTTATTTCCGGTCTTTATGATGCACTTAAGGCTACAAACAAGGATAATGTACTTCTCGGCTTCAAGGGTGGTCCCGACGGACTTCTTAAGAATGACTATGTAGAGTTCGACGACAAGTTCATTGACGCATATAGAAATACCGGTGGTTTTGATATCATCGGATCAGGCCGTACAAAGCTTGAGACAGAAGAGCAGTTCCAGACAGTTGCTAACTTCGCAAAAGAGAACGGCCTTACAGCTATCGTTATCATCGGTGGCGATGACTCCAACACAAACGCTGCTACTCTTGCTGAGTACATGGCAGCTAACAACACAGGTATCCAGGTTATCGGATGTCCCAAGACTATCGACGGTGACTTAAAGAACGAGGATATCGAGGCTTCATTCGGTTTCGATACCGCTACCAAGACATATTCAGAGCTTATCGGTAACATCGAGAGAGATGCTAACTCAGCTAAGAAGTATTGGCATTTCATCAAGGTTATGGGTCGTTCAGCTTCTCACGTAGCACTCGAGTGCGCGTTAGAGACACAGCCCAACATCTGCCTTATCGGTGAGGAAGTAGCAGCTAAGAAGATGTCGTTAGCTCAGATCACCAACTACATCGCTGATGCAGTAGAGAAGCGTGGTAACAACGGCGAGAACTTCGGTGTAGCTATTATCCCCGAGGGTATCGTTGAGTTCGTACCTGAGTTCTCAGCTCTTATCGCAGAGATCAACGAGCTCCTTGCAGGCGAGCAGACAGAGAAGTTTAATGCACTTCCCGACTGGAACGCTAAGTATGAGTTCATCAAGGCCGGTTTATCCGCTGACGCTTTCAAGGTATTTGATATCCTTCCTCAGGGTATCCAGCAGCAGCTCTTCCTCGAGAGAGATCCTCACGGAAACGTACAGGTATCCCTTATCGAGTCAGAGAAGCTTTTCGCAGAGATGGTAGCTGCAGAGCTTAAGAAGAGAAAGGCAGCAGGAACATATAAGGGTAAGTTCGGAACACAGCATCACTTCTTCGGATATGAAGGAAGATGCGCATTCCCTTCAAACTTCGATGCAGATTACTTCTACTCACTTGGTTACAATGCATTTATGCTTATACAGTATGGCTACACAGGATATCTTTCAAAGGTTTCCAACCTTGCTAAGCCTGCTGAGGAGTGGAATGCCGGCGGTATGCCCATCACCAAGATGATGAACATCGAAAGAAGGAACGGTGAGGACAAGCCTGTTATCCGCAAGGCACTTGTCGAGCTTGACGGAAAGCCTTTCAAATATTTCACGGAACACAGGGAAGAATGGGCAGTAAAGAC
>JAFZJK010000006.1 GCA_017553965.1 Lachnospiraceae bacterium
GATCACCGCCCGCATCCTCGGCAAAGCGCTCGGGACCGATCAGCTCATCCTTTGCACCCGAGATGATATTGAGGAAGGTCTTATCCTTATATCTCTTGGGATCGAGGTTCATGGTCTTTATGATGTCCTTCATAAGGGAACGCTGGTCGTCGCGGTCATAGATGACAAAGTTGGTGTCATATCCGATCCTATCGATAAAACGCCTTAAAAACCTTACACAAGAGGAGTGGAAGGTGCTGGCCCATACTGCATCCGATCCCGGACCCACTATATTTGCTATACGTTCTTTTAATTCGCCGGCAGCCTTGTTTGTGAAGGTTACCGCCATTATATTGTAAGGGCTTACACCGCATTCTGCGATGAGATATGCCACGCGGTGGGTGAGCACTCTGGTCTTTCCCGAGCCGGCTCCCGCCAGTATAAGGAGAGGGCCTTCGGTGGTCTTTACCGCCTGCTGCTGCATATCGTTAAGTCCGTCTAAGATCTCGTTCATGGTAGTCCTTTCCATGCAGGTATTTACCTGCAATTTATATTGTAAAAACGTGTTTTTCGTCAAATAGGCAATTAAAAAAAGGCGAAAAAAGTACTTTTGCCTTCTGTTCTTGGAAAATATTTTACTATTTAAGGGGTTTTATGTCAATTTATTTTAAAAAATACTGGAAAAATAACGTGTAGTATGGTAAACTATATGTTGTGGTATTGTCAAAAACTATTAATGAAAGGACGTGGAGTTTATGTGTTTTAAATGCAGAAAATTCAAGAACAATGCTGATGATGAAGTGATCACAGAGTCAAAGCTCGGCGAGATCCTTGCTGAGAAGGACGAAGAGCACAAGAAAAATACGGTAGTTATCGTTATCTGTATCATTACCGCTGTTCTTGCACTTGCCGCTATCGGATATTTCATCTACAAGCTCGTAAAGCCCGATTATCTTAAGGACTACGAGGATGACGATGATTTCGACGATTTCGAAGACATCGACGATCTTGATGATTTTGAAGATATTGAGGCAGAAGACGAAAAGAAGGAAGAGGCTGAAGAGGAATAATTCTCTGTAAGCTGTTGGAGATGGGATAATGGCAGGTTCAAAATCTAATGTTAACGGCATCACTGCTGCGGTTATGAAGAGCTTAAAGCAGATGCTTGGTGAAGAGAATAACGGGTATATGGTGTCCATACTTAACAAGCTTAAGTCGACCCAGTATATTCAGCCCGGTGAGGTTCCGGGTATTGATCTTTATATGGATCAGGTGACAAAGTTTATGGACGAGCGCTTGGAGACTATGAAGCGCCGTGGCGATGATAAGCTTCTCACCAAGACTATGATCAATAACTATACCAAAAACGACCTGCTCCCGTCGCCCAAGAAAAAGAAGTATACAAAGGACCACATGTATACTCTTCTTTTCATATATTATCTTAAGAATGTTATGCCTATGGATGACACCCGCAGCATCCTCAAGCCTCTGACCGATATGTTTTTCGGGGAGAACGGCTCGATCGATATGGAGGATATCTATGAGGAGATATTCGATATCGCGCATGAGCAGTCGTATTCCATTACAAGAGACGTTGTAAGAAAATATTACAAGTCCAAAGAGAGCTTTGAGGATGTTGAGGATCAGAAGGAGAAGGATTTCCTTCAGGCCTTTACGTTCATAGCCATGCTTTGTTTTGATGTTTATATGAAGAAAATGATGATCGAGAAGATCATTGATGATAATTTCTCTATTTCTTCCGACGAAAAGCCGGATAAAAAGGAAGAGGAGAACAAGGATAAAAAGTCCGAGCCCGAAAAGAAAAAGGGTAAGGAATAACAGAGGGTATTGCTTATGAAGAGAAAATTTCTTATCGCAGCCGTTTTACTTGTTTTGACATTCGGCCTGTTTGCCGTATACGGGGCTAATGTGGTTTCGGGAGCTTCTCCCGAGGGCGTGTTCAGCTTTCTTATCGGTAACAAGGAAATAAAAGACGGAGATACGATAGATTATTCCCTTTATAACAATGAAGACAGCACCCTTACAATTATCCTCCGTAATACGGAGGGTATACCTGCCGGCACCAAGTTTGACTGGGTAGTCAGCAACAGCAATATTATCAAAGTTAAAAGCCAGGACAATGCTACATGCAGCGTTACACTTGATATCGTTTCGCCCGGTTTCTCCGGACTTTCCGTTACCATGACGGCTCCCGACGGTACTGCTTATACCGCGGTGGCTTATTGTTCTATCTATGTGCCTCTTCAGTGGTCGGATAATGTTTCCACCACCAAGACCATCATGAACAACCTTTTTGCCTCCAATACAAACGGCTTTTACGGTCTGCTTTTTGCACAGCCGGGAGACAGTACGGATAACAATTATACATTACAGCTCTATACATCTTCTTCCTCGGAGCATCCCGAGGCTTCTCATTACTTAAGAAAATTAAGATATGTTAAATACGGCTATAAGTCGGATGACCCTGCAACAGCAGTGGATGAGACTACGCTCGAAAGTGTTGAAAGTAACGTAGCTCCCGATAACTTAGGGCCTTTTACCGCTGCCTTAAATTGGAGCAGTTCGGATGCATCGGTAGTTGAGGTTGATACCCTTACAGGTTTAATTACCGCCAAATCTGCCGGCTTTGCGACCATTACGGTTGAGACCAGCACCGAGAATGAGCTGCTCGGGAAAAAGGATTCGCTTTCATTTGACGTTGTAGTAGTACCGGAAAGCTATGTAAGCGGTTACAATACAGCGGCTGACTCCAAGAGTGAAGAAGAGATCATCTGGGATTATGACAACATAACCTTCC
>JAFZJK010000061.1 GCA_017553965.1 Lachnospiraceae bacterium
ACGATGGAATGAGACCTGTAGTACTTTAGGAGCTCGCTGCTTTCTTTTTCCATCCATATGGTGAGCTTCTGAGCTATGTTTTTTGCGAGGTTATCTGTGATGTTTTGAAGATTGTGGATTTTACTTACATTGCCTGATCCGTCTGTAGCTGTGATCTCATCTGACTCATACAGGCTCCCTGCTATGCCTTTAAGTTCCTCCGGCCAGTTTTTTGTAGCTATATTTATACCTATGCCGGCTACCATGTATTCCATGATGCTCTTTTCATAGTCATTGATCGCTTCACAGAGGATACCACAGCATTTCTTTCCGCGGACATAGATGTCATTTACCCATTTGATACCTGTGTCTATGCCTGTTACGTGTTCTATAGCTTCCGATACCGCACAGGCAGTTCTTACTGTCATGGTTACCTGGGATGAGATGCTTTTCCCTATCGGAAGAACCACCGTCATATACAGGCCGCTGTCAGGTGAGAAAAAGCTTTTCCCCTGTCTGCCGCGCCCTTTTGTTTGTTCCTTCGCTATAAGACAGGTTTCACCGGTTATCTTTCCCTGTTTTATCAGACGCTTTGCTTCATCATTTGTTGAGTCTATGCTATCGTAATATATGTATTCCATATTCGTAAAACATATCACCTGTGTCATGCAAAAGATGTATCCTTCGCAACACACGCAGTTCAGTCTTTCAGATTTTTCAGTGCTACATACTCGGAATAACTTAATCCCGCATATTTCTTAAAGCATCTTCCGAAATAGTTGGGATCGGGGATACCTACTTCATCGGAAGCCTTGAACATCTTAACATTGGCCTGAGCCAGCTTCATGGCTGCGTTCATCCTGCATTCAGTAAGGTATTCCACAAAGTTCTTGCCCGTCTCCTGCTTAAACTTTCTGCTTAAGTAGCTGGCAGAGAATCCGAAATGCTGGGCTACGGATGTCAGGTTAAGCTTGGAGTCCGTATAATTTGCTTCTATGTACATCTTGATCTGGTCGATGGTTGAAGCTTCGATCTTTTCTGCATTTTCGGACTCGGTATGCTCTTCCGGTTTTACCTGTTTTTCGTCGAGCTTTGCCTTTACCGCTGCCAATGTAGCGTTTACTTCCGCACGTACTATGGGCTTTAACATATATTCAAATACGGGCAGGCTTACGCACTTTCTCGCATATTCAAACTGGTCAATAGCTGTCATTATTATGATGATAAGGTTCGGATATCTTTTTGTGGCAAGCTCAGTAAACTCTATACCGTTCATGAACGGCATGGAGATGTCTACAAAGGCTATATCCGGTTTCATGTCATCTATGACATTTATGGCTTCAATACCGCTGGCGGCCTCTCCGACCACTTCCATATTGAGCTCTTCCCAATTTATCGAGGCTCTCATCAGCTTTCTTGCAGATTCCTCGTCATCGATCAGCATTACTCTGTACATTCATCATTCTCCAATTCTTGGCTTTCATATTGATAATTATCTCTATCTCGGTGTATTCACCGGGTTCGCTTTGTATCTTTACTACGTCGTCCTTGTCGCAGTAACAGCGGATACGTTCTATGGTACCCCACAGACCGAAGCTGCCGCCCAGACCGTCACCTTTATCGGTATCTATCTGCTCAGATGACAGCACTTTTTCTATCTGGTCCTCCGACATACCTACACCGGTATCCCTGACGATAATGTGCAGGTCTCCGTCTATCAGGCGGCTGGATATCTTGATGGTACCCTTTTCGCCTTTCATACGTATACCGTGATAGATACTGTTTTCTACGAGGGGCTGAAGTATCAGTTTAGGTATGATACATTCCTCCGTATCCTCGGCTATGTCATATTCGTCGTTTATTATGTCTCCGTAACGGAGCTTTTGCAGTGACAGATAATCCTTTGTTATGGTTATCTCACGTTTAAGCGGTATTTCTCTGTCTCCCTTGCTCAAGAAATTCCGATAGAAGCTTCCCAGTGTTTCAAGAGCTGAATGCACCTTTTCCGCTCCGGCGTCTACTGCAAGATAGCCTATTGTCTCCAGTGAGTTGTATAAGAAATGCGGCTTTATCTGCTCCTGGAGTACTCGCATCTGGGACCTTTGAATGGTCTGTTCGTTTTCCAAAAGCTTCTCCCAAAGCTCATTTGTATGGTCTACCATGTTGTTATAGGTATCCTTTATCATACCTATCTCATTCTTCGGGAATTCACGCTCTATCTTCACCAGACTGTCTCCGCTGGTGTTCTTATTGATCTCATTGGTCAGTGCAAATACAGGGCTGGTGATATTTTTTCTGATAAAGAGTCCTGCTAAAAATACACTGATAAAGTACACCATAGGCAATAAAAGTATGATGTACAGAAGCTCCATAGGGAGCAGACGTTTTTCTTCCTTGATAGCATAAAGAAGGGTTATAGGAAGTCTTTGCAGCTTCATGGCTGAAAGCATCATTTTATTCTCTTCGTCTTCTATTTCCTTATGGATAATATCCTCCGGTATTTCCACACCTTCATAATAGTGTGCCAGCTCAGCGTTGCCGGTCAGATACACTCCGTCAGTCGTGAGTACACAGATATCATCGTTTTTCAGCGGAGAGATCTCATCCTCCAGAAAACCGATCGAAATATTCATAAACAGGTATCCTGTCTGTTTCTGAGAAACATTGTCATATACCGCTCTGTTTATGGTAAGTACTGTTTTCCCGTCCCCTCTGAATATGGCACCGTTACCGTTTAATGATAGGGATGCTCTTCCTTTTAGCTCCAAAAGCGGTTCCAGCCAGTCATCCTCTGCCATCCTGTTCAGATCAAAATGATAATCCTGCCGGCTGATGTGAGTCGTCATATACTGCAGGTCATTTCTGAATATAAAGACCGAATCAACACCGTTTGTAATGTTTAAGTATTCAAGTGTACCGAGTCTTGCTGCCTCACTAAGCTTTAATGTCAGCATTACATCCCGCGATGTCGCCTTTAAAAACTCTTTTACTCTTGACTCATATGCAATAAGACGTGATACGTTTCTGTAATTATCTATATCGGATCTTATGCTGGTAGAAAGCGAGATCAGAACGTTTTCCGCTTCACGTTCGGCATATTCCTTTCTTTCCTTGCTTACGATGATAAATATAAATATCATCGAAGATACGATCAGTATTCCGGCTATACCGATAAATACCATACTGAGTTTAAAAGAAAGGGAATTCTTTAT
>JAFZJK010000062.1 GCA_017553965.1 Lachnospiraceae bacterium
GTCTGCCAAACAGAGTTGTTATAGAGATAGTTGACTAAGGGGGAGGCACATGAAGAAAAACAGTACATACCGCCTGGCTTTGGCAGGGATGCTTACGGCGGTCATGTTTATAATCGGATATGTGGAAAGCCTCCTTCCGGCGTTTTTTGCGGTACCGGGTATCAAGCCCGGATTTGCTAATATACCGGTCATGTTGGCTATCCATCTGATTGACTTTAAGATAGCACTTGCCATATCCGCGGCGAGGATTCTGCTTTCAGGTTTTACCTTTACGGGACTTTTTGCCTGCATATACAGCCTGGCGGGCTCGATATTAAGCATATGTGTTATGACTATCCTTAAAAAGACCGGAAAGTTCTCCATAGTCGGGATAAGTATAGCGGGAGGTGCAGCACATAATCTCGGTCAGATAACGGTAGCGGTGATCGTATTGGGCAGTGCTGTATGGTACTATCTGCCGGTACTTATCGTATCAGGTATAGCTGCAGGATTACTTACGGGTATCGTAACAGGAGTGATACTTAAAAATTTCGGAGATAAGCTATCGGGGCACTAACATTTGATTGATTTTTAACGGGATACATGGTATTCTTAAAGTTGGACGTGTTTTTATTTAACGATGAATGTTACGATGTGACATTTATCGGGTGCTTTGAATAAAATTCATTACGGAGGGGTATACTTTGAAAAAGAACAGAGTTTTATTGGGCTTTATATTGGCTTTGGTTATGGCGGTCATCTTATGTCCGTTTTATACGGAAGTACAGGCTGCAAAAAAGACACCCAAGCTGAATACAAAGGCAGAAACAGTGCAGCTGGGTGAGACATTAATGCTTACACTTAAAAATGCCAAAGGAACAGTCAAATGGGGTTCGGCTGATAATAAAATAGCCACAGTGGATAAAAACGGCTTGGTTACGGCACTTTCTTCCGGTACCGTAAAGGTATATGCCAAGTACTCGGGAAAGAAATATTATTGTACAATAACCGTTCCTGAAGTAAAGCTTAACAAGACAGAATATGAGCTTAAGGACGGCAAGAGCTTTAAATTAAAGCTTATAGGAGCAAAAGCTGTTTCTTATAAATCTTCTGACAAAGGAGTAGCCACTGTAAGCAAAAAAGGTACGGTAAAAGGCTTTAAGCTCGGCGATACCGTGATTACCGTAAAGGACATTCTGGGTAATGAATATAAATGTGAAGTAACGGTAGTGCTGGATGAAAAAGGACATGTACACACTCCTCTGACACAGAAGGGATATGCTGCTACATGTACATCCGAAGGTCTTTCTGACGGTACATACTGTGCAGTATGCGGTGCGATCATCACTGAGCAAAAGCCCATACCCGTTAAGGCACATACCTATGACAACTATGTATGTAAGGTGTGCGGCGCTGAAGATCCTAATAAGCCCTGCGATCATTTACATTTGGTAAGCGATAAGAAGGATGCTACCTGTACACAGGCAGGTTATACCGAGACAGTATATTGTACCGACTGTGGGGAAGTATTCATGAAGCCACAGGAGATCAAAGCATTAGGCCATGAATTTGCAGGCGGTGTATGTACCAGATGCGGCGGAGTATGCGGCGTTGATATACCTCATGAGCTGGTGACTGAAAAGGGAAAGGCAGCTACATGCGTGGAAGATGGCTATACAGAAAATGTATATTGTAAAAACTGCTATGCTATTATAAAAGCTTCCGAAACCATCCCTGCATTGGGACATGATTATCAGGGCGGAACACACTGTGTAAGATGTACTGCCGATCTTAACGGACATGTACATGAATGGGTAATACAAAAGAGGATAGCTCCCACATGTCAGGAGCCGGGTATGACTGAAGGAAAATACTGTGCTACCTGCGGTTACGTAGAGTATGCAAGACAGTTTATCCCGAGGATCCCTCACGTTTATGTTAACGGAAAATGTAAGAACTGCGGTAAAAAGGAAGAAGAATAAAAAAGTACTTGCATTCTTGAAAAATCTATGATAATATACTTCTTCGTGATATAATATTTTCCTTGCTTCCGTAAAGACGGAAGCCAGAGACCAAAAGGAGGTGCATGATACAATGAACAAGTACGAATTAGCGTTAGTTGTCAATGCAAAGATCGAGGATGAGGCCAGAGAAGCAGTTGTAGCATCCGTAAAGGAAATTGTTGCAAATGCAGGCGGACAGAACATCGAAGTGATCGATGGCGGTCGTAAGAAGTTAGCTTATGAGATTCAGAAGATGTCAGAAGGTAACTATTACTTCATCCAGTTTGATGCTGAGCCTACTGCTCCCGCTGATATTGAACAGAGAGTTCGTATCAAGGATAATGTACTCAGATTCTTATGCGTTAGACGGGACGAGGAATAATAGGAGGTCCTATGAATAAAGTTATAATGATCGGTAGACTTACACGCGACCCCGAGATCCGTTACGGACAGGGCGCGAACGGAACTGTTGTCGGTGCATTCAGCATCGCCGTAGACCGCAGATTTAAGCGTGAGGGCGAGCCTGATGCAGACTTTTTCGATTGTACATCATTCGGAAAACAGGCTGAATTTGTTGAGAAGTACCTTAAGAAGGGTATCAAGATCGTTGTAGAAGGCAGACTTCAGAACGACAATTATACAAACAAGGATGGACAGAAGGTATACCGCACACGTATCATCGTGGACAGCTTAGAGTTTGCTGAGAGTAAGGCAGCTTCTGAGAATTCAGGATATACAGGCGGACAGTCATCCAATTACAGCCAGCCGGCTCCCGCACCCAGCGGTGCGCAGGAGGGATTTATGGAGATCCCCAGTGAGATAGAAGAAGAGTTACCTTTCACTTGATTCGACTTTTTGGATGATATGAAAAGGAGGTAGCGGCAATGCCCTATACTAAGAACAACGGCAAGGAGCAGAATGACAAGGATGCTTCTTTAAAGAAAAAAGTAATTCGCAGAAGAAAGAAAGTATGTGCTTTCTGTGCAGATAAGACAAACGGCGGTATCGATTACAAGGATGGCAACAAGCTTAAGAGATTTATCTCTGAGCGCGGCAAGATCCTTCCCCGCAGAATTACAGGTACATGCGCAGAGCATCAGAGAGCAGTAACAGTAGCTGTTAAGCGTGCTCGTCAGCTTGCAATTCTTCCTTATGTTTGCGAATAATTAAAAAACATGACTTTATGTGCACCGGATGGGAGACTGTCCGGTGTATTTTTTTAATATTTCATTGTGATTGATAAGTAAATATGTTATAATTGTAATGTTTAGGATGTTTTACCACAGAAGGGTTTGGAGTGACAGTTATGATTGATCTGATAAAAAAATACCTCTCGGAGGGTTTCATATATGCTGTGGCTTCTTCGCCCTTAAAAAATACGGATGAAGGGGCTTTGGATGCACTGAAGCTTAAGGATTGTTCAAAGCTTAAGATCAAACCGGTCATCCTGCGGAAAGAACGCCTTTTTCAGGTTACAAGGACCATAGGTCCCAAGGAGTTTCATGAAAACCTGGACTTGGATGCGGCAGCTAAGCTGCTCTATAGTATTGCCGGACATCCGTTTAAAAACGTAGAGGCAGTAAACGGCGATGACAAGCTGTCACTTATGGCCAACAAAAAGGGCGATGTAACTGCCAGGGAGCATAAAGGATCGCAGAAAAATACGGTAAACACATCCGCAAAAGAGACGGCCGATCCCATTAACTGGTCAGCTCCCGATATGTCACATAATAAGATAAAGCAGTATCTTTTAAAAGAAGGAGAGCCCCTGCCTTTTCTCGTTGAACTTGGAGTTATGACAAAGGAAGGAAAGGTCGTAGCTTCAAAGTACGATAAGTTTAAACAGATCAATAGATACTTGGAGTTTATAGATGATATAATACCTGCGCTTCCCAAAGGCAGGACGGTGAATATAGTGGATTTCGGCTGCGGAAAGTCGTATCTGACATTTGCCATGTATC
Organism: Lachnospiraceae bacterium; assembly: GCA_017553965.1. The sequence continues at coordinate 3,944 of JAFZJK010000062.1, forward strand.
ATCTGCTGGTGAGCGTAAAAGGCTTTGATGTACGTATCACCGGGCTGGACTTGAAGAAAGATGTTATAGAAAACTGCAATGCATTGGCAGCAAAGTGCGGGTATGACAGATTGACATTCCTGCACGGGGATATAGCCAGATATGAGTCGGAAGACGGAAAGCACCCCGATATGGTAGTGACACTTCATGCATGTGATACGGCTACCGACTATGCTTTGGAAAAGGCGGTAAAATGGGGAGCATCGGTCATACTCTGCGTACCGTGCTGTCAGCACGAGCTGAATAAGCAGATAGAGTGTGACATACTATCTCCCATCATGAAATACGGATTGTTAAAGGAAAGGTTTGCGGCACTTCTCACTGACGGCTTAAGAGCCGAGATGCTCGAGGAATGTGGGTATAAGACTCAGGTTCTGGAGTTTATAGATATGGAGCATACCCCTAAAAACATACTTATAAGAGCAGTAAAACGTAAAAAAAATACGGAAAAAGCGGATAGCCCTGCCTTTAAAAAGACAGAAGAGTTTATGCATGCAACGCCCACCTTGGAAAAGCTCCTTTTTAATGAATAACAGAGTAAAATGAACAGGAAAATGAAAAACAAACCAAAACACAGAGTCAGATTTATATATAAATTTTTACTGGTGCTGACGGTTTTCCTCGCTTCGCTGGTGTTTTTCAGCAGCGGGATAAAGGAGAGTATATTCGATGACGAAAACCGGACAGTGACCATGAAGGAAGCGTCTTTTCCTCTTGTTTCGATGGAGATAGAAGGATTAAAGATGAACCTGCTGCACGGCTATGCGTCAAATCTTGACAGTCGGGTGATCAGGGACTGTATCACTCCGGTTACGAGCGACAGAAGCTTCACAGTCAACATAGAAGAAAAAGGAAGCGATGTCAAAAAGCTTAAATATCAGGTATTTAACATAGACGGAAGGCAGAAGGAGGAAGACAGTTATACCATACTTGCTGACAGTGACGGGTCAAAAAGCCAGAAGATCTCACTTAAGGAGACATATGAGACCGGATCTGAGTACATATTAAAGCTTACGCTTATCACCAATACCAGTAAGAGAATATATTATTACAGCAGACTTAAAATGTATGATAAGGGCAGACTCAAGGAAAAACTTGAGTTTATCCTGAATTTCCATGATACACTTCTCGATCCCAACGGCAGGCGTGCCGAGGAGGTTATGGACTGGCTGGAGCCTTCCAGAGCTACCGATATATCAACATTTGCTCACGTAGGTATAAAGTCCAGGCTGAACATGGTTTCATACGGAAGCCTTAATCCTGAGGAAATATATGAGCAGATCCCTACTGTTACGGAGTTTTACGAGAACTATGCTTCCGTCAGGATCGACTATATACTTGGAGTGGACGGAGAGAGCGGGAAAAAGGAGTATTACCGTGCAGAAGAGGACTACCGTATAGGTTTAAGCGGAGACCGGACTTACCTGTATAACTATGACCGTACCATGGAACAGATATTTGACGTAAACCTGTTTTCGTTTGAAAATAATGAGTTTAAGCTCGGTATCTGTGACGCAGACTCCGCAACCACAGCGGCAAGTCCGAACGGCAGCTATATGGCCTTCGCATACGGAGGTGAGCTTTTCCTGTATGATGTAGAGAAATGTGTCATGTCAAAGGCGTTCTCTTTTTACGGTGAAAAAGAGGAGCTTTCAGCAAGGACCTTCAGGGACCATGATATAAAGATCCTGAGGATCAGCGATGAAGGCAGCATGGATTTTTATGTCAGCGGATATCTCAGTTCCGGTGAATATGAGGGCAGAGTCGGCATGATACTCTACAGCTATGATGCTGCGACCAATGTCAGGGAAGAAAAGATGTTTATGCCGGTAAACAGTGCGGGCAAGATCCTTGCGGCAGACCTTTCCGACTTTACATTTTTAGGTGACAGGCAGATATTCTACTTCTCGATATACGGAAATATCTATGCATACAA